>CAIRBI010000363.1 GCA_903876785.1 uncultured Gammaproteobacteria bacterium | reverse complement strand
TGGCGCCGGCCGCAAGCTGATCCTGAGCAGCCTGTTCATCGAGTTTGCCACGATTGGTCTGGTGGCTGGCGTCATTGCGACGGTCGGGGCGGAGGCAAGCCTTTACTACCTGCAGACGCGGGTGTTCCAGCAGGAATTTGCGCTGCATTACTGGGTCTGGCTCGCAGGACCTGTGCTGGGCATGCTGGTGATAGCACTGCTCGGCGTGATGGCAACGCGCAAGGTGGTCAACACCAGTCCGCTGACTGTGCTGCGTCATATTGGTTGACGTGTTTCTAATTGAAGGTTTGTGATTGAGGATAACAACATGAAGAGAATTATTGCCACGCTGTTCATCTTGCTTATGAGCAATGCAGTGCATGCACAGCTAGCGGTGAAAGAGCTGGAAGTGCGTGAACAGAGCCGACAGTGCATCTATGGGGATTGCGAAAATGGCTATGGCACCTTGGAGATTAAAACGACGCTGGGCACGAACACTTATCGGGGCAATTTCAAGGACAGTCTGTTTCATGGCAATGGCAAACTGACCGAGCTGGTTTCGTTCACAGAGCGCGCTTATTATGACGGGAACTGGGAGGCCGGGATAAAGAGTGGACGTGGCACCTACTTTAACGGCAAGTCCGATCTCTACATCGGTGAATGGAAAGACAATCTGCGCCATGGCAAAGGCTCCTATTTTTTCGGCCTGAACGACTGGACCGATAACAAATATACGGAACACTGGCTCTCGGAGAATGTCGAGAATTACACCGGAGATTTCCGCGATGACTTCTTCAGTGGTCAAGGAACTTACCGATGGCCGGACGGTCAGAAATACGTTGGCGGATTCTTCGCCAATGAAAAACATGGCCCTGGCACTTTCCACTATCCTCGCGGCACTATTCGTCAGCAGATATGGGAGTATGGCGAGTTCCTGCAATAGGTATTTTTTCCGCTAAGGATTGAGCAGTATGGATTTCAAAGCAATACGTCGCGAATATCTCAAGGGTGGACTGCACCACGATGATCTGACTGAGAATCCCCTTGAGTTGTTTGCACGCTGGATGCAGGAAGCGATCGATATGGGGCTGCCTGACGCCAATGCGATGACGGTTGCCACTGTCGCCCGCGATGGTCAACCGAGCCAGCGGATCGTGCTGCTCAAAGCTGTCGATGACAAATGCTTCACGTTCTTCACCAACTACGAGAGCCGCAAGGCGCGCGAGATCAGCTGCAATTCCAAAATCAGTCTGCACTTCCCATGGCATGTTATAGAGCGGCAGGTGGAGGTATGCGGAGTGGTCGAGAAGGTGAGTGCCGACGACTCCCTGCAGTATTTCCTGTCCCGTCCCCGTGAGAGTCAACTGGCCGCCTGGGCTTCCGCACAGAGCCGTCCGCTGGCCTCCAAAGAAGTGCTGCTGCAGCAGT
Source organism: uncultured Gammaproteobacteria bacterium (assembly GCA_903876785.1). Classification (GTDB taxonomy): domain Bacteria; phylum Pseudomonadota; class Gammaproteobacteria; order Pseudomonadales; family Pseudohongiellaceae; genus UBA5078. Next base: position 1,641 of record CAIRBI010000363.1, on the reverse strand, counting down.
TCGATGCCATCAGCCGCAAGTTCGAGCAGGGCGAGATTCCATTGCCAGAGTTCTGGGGTGGCTATCGAGTGCGCCCTCATCAGATAGAGTTCTGGCAGGGCGGAGAGCATCGCCTCCACGATCGTTTCGAGTACACGTTGCAGGCGGGCGAGCGCTGGAAGGTCGAGCGCCTGGCTCCATGATCTTCATATCTTTATAACAAATCAATCTAACAAGAAGCATTAAACCTTTAGTTTGGTGCTAAAGCTGCTGATATAGTGCCCGCTCTTTTGGGAGAGGTACTATGTCTATTGAGCCAGGTTACGTCATCGCCGGTTTTGTCGTCGGATGGCTGGTAGGGTTGACGGGAGTAGGGGGAGGTTCCCTCATGACTCCAATATTGTTGTTGGTTTTCAACGTCAAAGCGGCGGTCGCCGTCGGCACCGATCTCCTTTTTGCCAGCATCACCAAGACCGCTGGTATCTTCGCACACGGCAAACTCGGCAATATCGATTGGCGCATTGTCGGCACCCTGGCGGCTGGCAGTGTCCCGGTTTCCTTTGTTACCACGCTGTACCTCGGCGAAATGGATCTGGCCTCTGGCGAGCTGGTCGACCAGATCAAGTTCTGGCTGGGCATAGCGCTGCTGATCACCTCGCTGTCCGTATTGTTTCGACAGGAGCTGGTGAAGTCCATGCATCATGAGAGTCGTCTCAATCCGAAAATGATTGCTGTCATCACGATGATTCTGGGCATGGTCCTGGGCTTCCTCGTCACCCTGACCTCGGTGGGTGCCGGGGCTCTCGGTGTGACAGCGTTGTTGTTGCTTTATCCCAAGATTCATATCAACAGGATTGTCGGGACCGATGTCGCGCATGCTGTGCCGCTCACTCTGGTTGCAGGGCTTGGGCACGCGAGTCTGGGGACGGTGGATTATGGCCTGCTGGGTACGCTGCTGATTGGTTCCATTCCCGGCATCTGGATCGGCAGCCATATGACTGGTGTTGTGGGTGAGCAATGGGTGCGTAACGTGCTGGCGCTCATACTGGTGTATGTCGGCCAAAAGCTGGCGTTCCCGGAGTTGAATCAGATTCTGGGAGTGGGGTTGCTGCTGATTGTGGTGATCGCGAAGCTGGTCATCGATGCCCGTAAGCTGAATGTCGTGACTGCTGAAGACTAACTGTGGGAGCGAGCCCTGCTCGCGATCGTATTCGGTGCGTTGCCCATGCCCACCGGCGACGGCCCTGCGCCGCTCCGCGGTGCCCTCCCTCCGCAAAAAGCCCACGGTCTTTTTGCTGCGCTCGGCGCTGGCCCTGATTGTCGCCGGTGGGCATAGGCAACACCCCTTGTGCCCGGCAGACGCAGCGCACGGAACTTAAAACCATCAGGGGATGAGGGGCAGGACAAACTTCCTCAGAGATTGTACATAGAATCTGTCAAGCTGTTCGTCTGGCATTCATCGAGGTGGCGCGAGGTGGCAGGAAAATACATCGAGATCCATTCGGGATCCCAGGGCGTTGCCCATGCCCACCGGCGAGGGTCCTGCGCCGCTCCGCGGTGCCCTCTCTGGGCAAAAAGCCCAAGGTCTTTTTGCTGCGTTCGGTGCTGGCCCTGATTGTCGCCGGTGGGCATAGGCAACACCCCTTGTGCCCGGCAGACGCA
>CAIRBI010000362.1 GCA_903876785.1 uncultured Gammaproteobacteria bacterium | reverse complement strand
ATGGCTGCGGTGGCAATGGTGGTGAGTCGCGGGCTCTGTGCAAACAGCAGAGCGCGGTCGACGGGTGACCACTGCAGGTTGTAGATGGCATCTTCGGTGGTGAATACGGTGATCGGTGAACCGGGAAGTTGCGTGGAGCCGAGGATCAGACTGGAACCCTGATCGTGATGACCGATATAGGCAAACAGACCGCCATCTCTGGAGATCACCGGCTGTGTGGCATCGAGCTTTTCGATCTCCACCAGCATCTCTCCATTTTGATTGCTGCTCTGGGCGGCAACTGTCTCCAGGCGTCCGTCGAGAAGCGCGTCAAAGTCTGCCGGACTGCTGACGTGAATGTCGGCCAGCGCAATGGTACCTTCGTTGGAATCCGGGTTGAAAAAAGGCACTTGCAGGCTGCTCAGCAGCACGGCGGTCACGGCGAATGACGCTGCCAGCGCGATGCTTCTGGCTGAAGTCATGAAGGTTGGCCAGCGGCTTGCACCGACGTCGACAGATTCGCTGACAGGCTTGCAGGCGGGCTCTATAAATTCCCGCACGCTGCAGTCGGCAGACAGGCGGTAGCCGGTCTTGGGAATGGTATCGATGAAGCGGGTGGAGCTGCCCGGCAGAGCAAGCTGTTTACGCAGTTCGGAAACAGCTCGTGTCAGAGAGTTCTCGTTGACGATGACCCGTGGCCACAGATGGCTCATGAGTTCTTCCCGGCTGAATACCCGTTGCGGGGCGGCGGCGAGCAGGCTCAGCAGATGCATCAGGCGCGGCTCCAGTGAGCGGCGCTGTTGATTGCCAGAGCCATGACTACCCAGGACAATCAGTTCATTGCTGTCAGGTTTGACCAGCCAGCCATCCAGACAATAAGCCAGCGTGCGTACAGGGGTACATCCACTCGCATTCCGTACGGAGTGTTGTGCTACCGATTCTGCAGTTTTTTCAGCACTCTTGCTGATCATGATTTACCCCCGTCCTGCCTGACTCTTGTTCCTGTTTGGAAACTCTTGTCTGCTTTGACCTTCATAAGGTCGCAGTCGTTCAATTTCAAGCGACATTTGGTACGCATTTGTTCAGACGCACCTGCTTGTACGCAGGACCAACCAGGCTCCGGTCGCGATTCTAGACGAATTTCCGCCCCGCGCGCTGTGTCCTCCGTCTTCTTCACCTTTTCTGGATATAAAATTCACGCCTTCCTCAGGTTTTTCTTCCGTCCCCTCCCTACATTGACTCCATGCAAGGTGCGGCAGACGCCGTGACCGCTTAAACAAGAGGACTCGAAGATGAAGAAGTTGCTGGCAGTCAGTTTGATTCTCGTGTCGATGACAGGTCTGAGTGTTGCCGGCCTGGGTGTTGCGAAGGTCCAGGCGTTGAGTGAAGAGGCGAGCAATGGCGGTGTACCGTCATTGGCTCCGATGCTGGAGAACGTCACTCCCGCCGTGGTGATTGTGTCTACGTCACAGCAGGCTGAGGCACCGGAGCAGCTGCGCTATTTCAACGAGGAGGAGCTGCGTCGCTTCTTCAACAGCCCGGACGGGCAGGTGCCGCCTGGTCTGCCGGGAGGCAACGGTCGCGGGGGCAATGGTTCTGGCGGTAATGGTCCTGGTGGCAACGGTCCTGGTGGAGAGGTTAGAGGCACCGGGTCGGGAGTCATCGTTGACGCCGCCAAAGGCTACATCGTGACCAACCACCACGTCATCGACAATGCCGACCAGATCACTGTCGCGCTGCAGGATGGTCGGGAATATCAGGCCAAGCTGATTGGCAGTGACGCCAGTACGGATGTGGCCCTGCTGCAGATCGAGGCCGATGGTCTGCAGGCGCTGAGTTTCGCCAATATCGACAACCTGCGCGTCGGCGATTACGTGGTGGCGATCGGCAACCCCTTCGGCATTGGTCAGACAGTAACCTCCGGCATTGTCAGCGCACTAGGGCGGGGCGGATTGAACAATGAGAACTACGAAGACTTCATCCAGACCGATGCCGCCATCAATGTCGGCAACTCCGGCGGCGCGCTGGTCGACCTTGAAGGGCGTCTGATCGGGATCAACACCGCCATCATCAGCGGCAGTGGCTCCAGCGCGGGAATCGCGTTTGCGGTGCCGGTAGACATGATTGCCGCAGTGATGGAGCACTTGGAGCGCGATGGCGAGGTGCGTCGTGGCCAACTCGGTGTGCAGATTCAGGACCTGACCAGCGCCATGGAATCGACTCTCAAGACCGGTGCTGGCAAGGGCGCCCTGGTCACCAGCGTGATCCCCGGCAGCGCGGCAGAAGTGGCCGGTGTTCAGGTGTCCGATGTGATCGTCGAGATCGCGGGCCGCAAGGTCGAGAGCGGTCGTGAGTTGCGCAATATCGTTGGTCTGTTGCGTCGCAGTGAAGAGGTTGAACTGGTGCTGTTTCGCGACGGCAACAGAGAGCAGATCAAGGCGGTGATTGGCGGCGAGGATCGCAGCGTGGCTGCCGTGCAGACGGATGCCGAGGAAGGCAGAGGGCTTGACGAGCCGGCCTTTCAGGGAGCGCGGCTGAGTACACTGGATCCTTCCAGCGCCATCGCCAGAGCCGCTGGTGTGAGTGCCGGGATCCAAGTGCTGGAGGTAGACGAACAAAGTCCGGCGTTTCGTGCCGGTCTGCGTGCCGGCGACATCATCCAGCAGATCAATCGCAGCACGGTAACCACGCTTGGCGAGTTCAATGCCATGGTCTCCGAGGATTCGCAGGTCACCGTGCTGGGAGTGCTGCGCGAGGGTCGACAACTGCTGGTCATCCTCTCCTGATCCACATTCAGGGGTAATTCGTAACAACTAGCAGACGTAATTCAGGTAATACAGTTTTAGAGAGGTTTAAGCAGGAAGGTTTTGCAAGACGGTGCCTACCTTTGGCCGATCGCGGGGAAACTCCGGTCGGCTTTTTTTTGTTTTTGCAATTGCCTGCCAACATGCTATTTTCCAGCGCCAACTGATTTTCACCAACCCGTACTGCCAATCTCACTGATCTCAGGGGAGCACACTTGGTTTCCAATACTCGCCACGCCTGCCGCCTGATCTTTAGACTGACCTGCCTTTTGACGACCCTATTTGCGTCGATATTTGCCGTCCCGAACCTCCTTAGCGCCCAAGAGCAGACTTCCCCCGGCACCGACTTCGGCGCTTTCGAGCAGTGGCTGGAGGGCGAGATCAACACTCGTGGAATTCCCGGCGTGGCGATGGGCATCGTGACATCTGATGAGGTGCTGGACGTGCAGACCTGGGGTGTCAGATCGCGGGAAGGCGAGGCGCCTGTCGATGCGCAGACGGTGTTTCGCAT
>CAIRBI010000361.1 GCA_903876785.1 uncultured Gammaproteobacteria bacterium | reverse complement strand
GCACCCTGTTGATCACCAGCGCCGACCGCGACGAGGTGATCGTCGCCGCCGCGCTGGCGGAGCTCAATGGCGTAACCCTGGCCGGGGTGCTGCTGACCGATGGCGCGGCGCTGCGCCCGGAGACCCTGGCGTTCTGCCGCAGGTCCATCGCGCACGGTCTGCCGTTGCTGCGCGTGGCAGAGGACAGCTACAAGGTCATCACCCACCTGCCCGGCTTCGCCAACCGCGTGCCGGTGGATGACGATGCCCGTATTCGCCATGTCATGGACACGGTGGCACAGCATCTCGATCGTCCCTGGCTGGCCACCCTGGTGGCGAGTCAGCGTGAACGGCGCCTGTCGCCAGCCGCCTTCCGCTACAGCCTGTTGCAGCGCGCCCGCGCCGCCAACCGCATCATTGTGCTGCCCGAGGGCGAGGAACTGCGCACCCTGCGCGCCGCCGTGAACTGCAGCAGACGCGGCATCGCGCGCTGTCAGTTGCTGGGCAATGCCGAGGTGATTCGCCAGCTCGCCGCCAGCAACGCCATCACGCTGCCGCCCGGGCTGGAGATTGTCGATCCAGTGCCACTGCGTGAAACCTATGTGCCACTGCTCACGGCGCTGCGCCAGCATAAAGGCATGACCGCCGAGCGGGCGCGCCGCGAGCTGGAAGACAACGTCATGCTCGGCACCTTGATGCTGCACGAGGGACGTGTGGACGGCCTCGTCTCCGGCGCCGTGCACACGACCGCCAACACCATTCGCCCGGCGCTGCAGCTGATTCGCACCCGCCCCGGCATCGACACCGCCTCCTCGATCTTCTTCATGTGCCTGCCCGAACAGGTACTGATCTTCGGCGACTGCGCCATCAACGCCGATCCGGAGGCCAGCGCGCTGGCCGACATCGCCATTGCCAGCGCCGATTCAGCGCGCGAATTCGGCCTCTTCCCGCGCGTGGCGATGATCAGCTACAGCACACTGGATTCCGGCACCGGCAGCGATGTCGAGAAGGTCCGCGAGGCCACACGAATGGTGCGGGCAAGACGGCCCGATCTGGTCATCGACGGCCCGCTGCAGTATGACGCCGCCGTCAGTGCCGAAGTAGCGGCCACCAAAGCGCCCGGCAGCCCGGTCGCCGGCCACGCCACGGTGTTGATCTTCCCGGATCTGAACACCGGCAACACGACTTACAAGGCGGTGCAGCGCAGCGCCGGAGTGGTCAGCATCGGCCCCATGCTGCAGGGTTTGAACAAACCGGTGAATGATTTGTCCCGGGGTGCGTCCGTGGAGGACATTGTCTACACCATCGCCATCACGGCCATTCAGGCCACCATTGAAAACCGCACTATTGGAAAAAGCGAGAGGACAACGTGAGCGACAAGACCTTCACAGTGAATTTGAAACTGCTGGAAAATTACCTGTTCCAGATCGATTTCGGCGAGTTCGGCAACCTGCTCAGCGACGAACCGGAACCTCTGGGCGGCGGCGAAGGCCCGAGCCCGGCAGGTCTGCTGGCGGCCTCGGTGGCCAACTGCCTGTCGGCCAGCCTGCTGTATGCGCTGCGCCGCCACAAGGAAGACCCCGGCGAGCTGACAGCCACCATCACCGGACGCTTTGGCCGGGTGGAGAAATTCCTGCGCGTCACCGACTTCGACGTGCAGATCCGCCTCGGGACGACCAAGGACGCGCTGCCTTCCCTGGAGGGCGCCGTCGCCCAGTTCGAGAACTACTGCACCGTCACCCAGAGCGTGCGCCGTGGCATCGAAGTGAATATCGAGATCATCGACAGCGCGGGCGCGCTGGTGCATCGCAGCACGACCACGCAGGAGTGAGGAGTCAGAAGTGAGGCGTGAGGAGCGACGCCCGCTCCTGCGGTGACTACTTCGCCTCTTCGACCATCTGGATGATTTTCTCTTCCACCTGCTGCGCAATCTGCGCCAGCGCCGGCTCGTCGGAGAGCGAGGCCAGCATGGCGGCGGGTTTGATCACGCCGATGCGGGTCGCGCCATTTTCCGTGAAGACGGAGATGCGGCAGGGCAGCGCCATGTTCAGGCGCATGTCCGTGGACAACACCTTGGCCGCCTGCACCGGATTGCACACCTCGAATATCCGGCACTCTTCGGTAAAGGGCATGCCCTTGCTGCGCAGGGTGTTGCCGAGGTCGTGTATGTGCAGCACGCCAAAGCCATTGCGCTTCACCGCCGCATCCAGATCATCCGCCGCCTGTCCAAATGCCTTGTTTGTTTCCACGATGTAATACATTCCAGAACCCTCCCATTTATTGAATCAGTGAACTACTCCACAGGTGCCAACTCTTTGATCGCCTGGTAATGCGTTAGAAAAACCTTGCCGCTCAACTCATGCAGGAACTCGGTGCCCTGCAGTCGATCCATCACCGGGCCCTTCACCTCGCTCAGGTGGAAGGTCACTCCGGAATCGCGCAGCCGCTTCTCGATGGTTTCCAGACTCTCCAGCGCGCTGGCATCAATGGAGTTGATGGCGGAACACTGCAGCACCACATGTTTAAGGTGAGGATTGCTCGCCACTGCGTTGTTGACGCGATCTTCCAGCGCTCTGGAGTTGGCAAAGAAAAGACTTTCATCGACCCGCAGGCTGATCAGCGCGGGCGAGACCTTGACCGCATGGCGCAGGACATTGCGGAACGCTTCCGTGCCGGGGACCAGCCCCACCTCGGCGATGTGCGGGCGGCTGCTGTGCAGCAGAAACAACGCCAGCGACACGCTCACGCCGATGACCAGACCGGCCTCCACTCCCAACCCCAGCGTGCCACCCAAAGTCGCCAGCACAGCCAGGAAATCGGCCTTGGAGTAAGCCCAGGTGCGCTTCAAGATGCCGAAGTCCACCAGCGACAGCACCGCGACAATAATGGTGGCCGCCAGCGTGGCTTGCGGCAGGTAATACAAGGCAGGCGTCAGGAACAACGAGGCCAGGGTGATGCCCAGCGCCGTGAACACTCCTGCGGCGGGTGTCTGGGCACCCGCATCGAAATTGACGACAGAGCGGGCGAAGCCCCCTGTCACGGGAAAACCACCGGTGAAAGCGGCGGACAGATTGCCGGCACCCAGCGCCACCAGTTCCTGATCGGGCTCGATACGCTGACGGCGTTTCGCCGCCAGTGTCTGCCCGACGGACACGGACTCCACGAACCCGACGATGCTGATCAGCAAAGCCGGAATTGCCAGTTCTTTCCACAGCGCCATGTCCCAGAGCGGCATGGTCAGCGGCGGCAGTCCCTGCGGCACCGTGCCGACAATCCTCACGCCCTGCCCCTGCCAATCGAGCCCCCATGTCAACAGCGTGGTAACAGCGATCGCCGCGACCGGTCCCGTTTTGGTCAGGACATCGGCCAGCCGGGCCTTGAGCCCCATCCCCAGCAACAGCGGCTTGAGCCCTTTGCGTGCCCAGAACAGGAAGGCGGTGGTGAGAATGCCCATGGTCAGTGTCAGCATGTGCGTGTTGGTCGCATGCAGAAACAGTGAATACACCAGTGCGAAGAAATTTTCGCCCTCAGCTGTCACGCCCATCAGCGTCTTGACCTGACTGGCGGCGATCAGCAAACCGGAGGCCGAGATGAAACCCGAGATCACCGGGTGACTGAGGAAATTGGCGAGGAAGCCCAGCCGCAGAACCCCCATGAGAGTCAGCATCGCCCCGGAAAGAAACGCCAGCGTGATGGCAATCGCCCAGTATTCCGGCGTACCGGCGACAGCATGCTCACCGATGGCGGCTGCCGTCATCAGCGAGACAACGGCGACAGGCCCGACGGCCAGCACGCGGCTGGTGCCAAACACAGCATAGAGCAGCAGCGGCGCGACGCTGGCATAGAGCCCCACTTCAGCCGGCAACCCGGCGAGCAAGGCATAGGCCAGACTCTGGGGAATCAGCATGATGGTCACGATCAGCGCGGCTACCCCATCGCTGACCAAGGTGTCGCGATTGTAGCGGCGCCCCCAGTCAAGAATGGGCAACCAGGACGAGAGTGACGATGCAGTTCTGTTCGACATGAAAGCTCCTTCAAGCCTCAGGCTGCCATGTGCTAACTCTTGGGCTTGCGGTCTGTGAACTGAAACACCAGCATGCCCGCGATCATGGCGGCCACAAACACGGCGGCCTTGGGCTCACCCGTCGCCATGGTGACGATGCCCGGACCGGGACAGAACCCTGCCAGACCCCAGCCCGCGCCAAACAGCAGCCCGCCGATAACCAGACGCTTGTCGATATCTTTGGCGGTGGGCAGATGCAGCGCGCCTCCCAGGAAGCTGGTCGTGCGTTTCTTGGCGCTGCCGAAGGCGAAGAAGCCCACCGCAATAGCGCCGCCCATCACCAGCGCCAGCGAAGGATCCCAGGCGCCTGCCAGATCGAGAAAGCCCAGCACCTTGCCCGGATCGGTCATCCCGGAGATCAGCAGGCCCAGTCCGAACAGCAATCCGACCGCGAATTCACTCAAGCGATGTACAGTTGTATGCGTCATAACAGTTTCCTCGGCAAGATTCAGAGCAGGTGACGAATCAGGAATACGGTGGCGAAACCGGCGGCCATGAATATCCCGGTCGCCACCAGTGAGCGCGGAGAGAGGCGCGAAAGACCACAGACCCCGTGTCCGCTCGTGCAGCCGGAGCCCAGACGGGTTCCGTAGCCCACCAGCAGGCCCGCAATCACGATCAGCCCGTAGCCAGCATCGATGCGCGGCGCACTTAAAAAGTCATCGGGCGTGAGCAGGCTCAGCGTGATGGGGGCCGCGAGCATCCCCAGGACAAAGGCGATTCGCCAGCCGAAATCGCCGGTTTTGGGCGCGAGCAAGCCGCCCAGAATGCCGCTGATGCCAAGGATACGGCCGTTTATCAGAATAAAAACGGCCGACGCTATGCCCAGCAGGATGCCGCCGCCAAGCGACATCCAGGGGGTGAAATGAGCCCAATCGATTGTCATGATGACTCCTCGTCTGAATTGCAAAATTGACTGTACAACACTTCCATTACCGCAAGCGCCTGCGGACTGCTCAACTGGTAATAAATGTTCTTGCCTTCACGCCGTGCACTGACCAGCTCTTCATCCCGCAGCACGGTCAGTTGTTGAGACAGCGTCGGTTGCAGGATGCCCAGCAGTTCTTCTATCTCGCCCACCCGCATCTCGCCCTTCGACAGCTGACAGAGAATCATCAGGCGATCCGGATTGGCCAACACCTTCATCATTCTGCAGGCCTGCCCGGCAGCATTCTGCATGCCTTCAAGGTCCAGGGCTGTTGCTTGCATGTCTTTCCTCCACAATTAACTCGCCGCTTCAATTAACTTATCAATAGTATATTGACTTTTAATATATCAAGCAATAGATTGTTAAAAAGCATAATGAATTTCATGAACGCGGTCCGAACCGAATGTATATGCGACAACATGCCGCATCGTAAACGCCACCAACCGGCCGCACGATGATAGTGAGAGTTAAACCTTCGGGGCCTTGCGGCCCCCCCCCCTCAGGAGAGTATATGCGAACGTATCACAACGTGTTATTGGCAATCGGACTCATGAGTCAGGCAGCGTTTGCAGCCGATGCCGTCGACCCGGATTATCTTGCGTTCCAGCAGGCACGAGGCGAAGCTCCCTGGATCAATGCCAACGCCGAACATCCGCTTGCCGACAGCGCCTATCGTCCCATTCCGCCACTGGCGAGTTTTCCCGCCGATCCGGCTAAACGTGATCTTGGTTTCGCCCTGTTTCATGATGCCACGCTCTCCAGGGACGGCAGCGTTGGCTGCAACACCTGTCATATGGGAATGATGGGCGCCACCGACGGCCTGCCGCTGGCAAAAGGCATTGGTGGAGCGACTGGTCTGCGCAACACTCCTACAGTCTTCAACTCCGCCTTCAACTTTCGCCAGTTCTGGGATGGTCGCGCCTTCGATCTGGACGCCCAGGCGCTCGGCCCTATCACTGATCCTGTGGAAATGGGCCATGATCTCGATGCCGTGGTGGCACAGTTGAAGGCCGATCCCGGCTACGCCAGCCAGTTTGCCGCGGCTTATCCCGATGGCGTGACCGCCGCCAATGTCGGCAATGCCATCGCGCAACACAGAAAGGATATGACGCGCACCGATTCGCCCTTCAATGCGCATCTCAATGACGCCAGCAACACGCTGAGTGAACAAGCGCAACGAGGCCTTGCGAGATTCAACGCACTGGGTTGCGTCTCCTGCCACAACGGCATCAACGTCGGCGGCAATTCCTACCAGCGCGCCACCGCCCTTGTGGGAGCGGGCCTCGCCCGCGATGCAGGGGTAGAAAATTCATCGCGGGCAAGGCCCGCTCCCACAGGGGCGATGGCGTCTGCTGACGAGGGGCTCTACCGCAGAACCGGGCGTGAAGAGGATCGCGAGGTGTTCAAAGTGCCGACTCTGCACAATATCGCCATGACTGCCCCGTACTTCCACGATGGCAGCGTCGCCACATTGGAAGAAGCGGTGGCACAGATGGGGCAATCCCAGGCCGGCCGCTCGCTGAGCGAAGAGGATGTGAATGACATCGTCGCCTTCCTCGGCACACTCAGCAGTGAGTTCTTCGGCGGCGGAATGATGCGGGGAATGACCGGCGAGCAACTGCAGCACGAGATGCGTCAGCAGATGCCCGATGCCATGAACCACCAGAACGGTGGACAGATGCAGGGGCACGATCACCAGCAACACATGATGCACATGCAACAGATTCAGAACCCTGCGCCGCTGCAGGCGACGACGCAAGCTCAGCCGCAGGCCACGAGCCAGACACACGAAGAGGCGTATCTGGCAGCTCTGGAGAAGGTGACTCAGGGCGAGGCGCGCATCGCGAGCGAAATGCAGCGCGTGCAAAGCGGTGCGGTGGCACATTATGACTTCCTGCAATACGAACACATCGAGCTGGTGCGGCATGCTCAGGCACTCGCCTATCCGCCCTCTGCCATGGACAGCGCGACCCGCGCCGTCATCGCCACCGAGGCCGCGCAGCTGGTGGACTCCGCGAATGCCATGGAATGGGTCATCGCCGACTTCTTGCGCGCGATGGCACAGGTTCGCTCCGCCGCGAGCAACACGCTGGATATTGCTGCCAGTTTGAAGCAGGATAGCGCAGGCGAGCAGCTCAGCGGATTGGAAAATCTGGAGGTTCAGACCATGCTGTTCATGGCCGCTGGCTACAATGACAGCAGCAGCGACGTCTGGTCGGATTTGAACGCTGCGTTCGAGACAGCATTGAACTCAGGCATCGGCGAACAGGCGCAGCGCGAGCTGGCTTTTCAGAAGCAACAACTGGAGCAATACTCACCGGTACTGATTGAGCAGCAACAGAAGCTGCAGGACTCCGATGTCGACGAGCTGGCGCTCAATCTCGAGAAGCTCTATAGGTCGTGACCATATGAAGTCAGTCACGAGTGGCGAAAGGGGCGGCGGTCGCAAATCAAGGGCAATTCTTTTTACAGGAGCATGACATGTCAGATCATTCCAACCCACCTTCGGGTCGTCGTTCGTTTCTCAGCCGCCTCGGCTTTGTCGCTGCGGGTGCTTCGGTGGCCGCCGCCGTGGCCAACACGGCGAATGCACAGACTGCGCCCAAACGCTTCGAACCTCCGCGTCATGAAGAAGACGCCTGGCTGGATCAATTCCCTGGCGTGCATCGTGCCTACATCGACGCCTTCACCGGGCTGGGCGGCGTTACTGCCATGAACTACGCCAACAACATCCTCGGCTCGCACGCTGATGTCTATGGAGGCACCGATGCCGATTACGCCATGATCATGTGCTTCCGGGGCCAGGCGACGCCGCTCGCGTGGAGCGATGCCATCTGGACAAAGTACGGCGCTGCATTCGCGAACTATGTGAATTTCCCGGACCCGCGAACGCAACAGCACTTCACCGTGAACCCTTTGATGATGGCGGATCGCGCCGACCTGCCCAGCCGGGGCAATACGCTGGAAATGATTGCCGGACGCGGCGTGCACTATGCCGTGTGCAATCGTGCCACACGCAGCATTTCCACAATGGTGGCGCGTGCGACCGGCGGCGACGCGGAGGCGATCTATCAGGAGCTGGTGGCCTCGATCTTTGAAGGCGCTCGCATGGTGCCGGCCGGCGTGCTGGCTACCACGCGCGCGCAGGAATATGGCTTCAGCGTGCTGGTCGCGGCCTGACCAGCACTGGCGCCGGGGTTTTATTTTTTCTGGCTCGCGTAGAATTCGCGAATCGGACGGAAGGGACCGAAGCGGTGCTGCTCGACGGGGAAATCATCGGCGTAAGGTGGATACGGACTGTCCACCGGCTTGGTGGTGCGATCCGGATAATCCTGTTCCAGATTGGCCATGTGCGGCCGCTCTTTGGAATTGATGTAAGCGGCGACATCGAAGGCCTGATCATCGGTCAGATCAGGCTGACCCAGTGGCATGCGCGCCTTGATGAACAGCGATGCCGTGAGCACGCGGTTCATGCCCGCGCCGTCATTGAAGCTGTCCGGGCCCCACAGCGGCGGAAACACATAGCCATCGCTCAAATCAAGCGTGGCCTGCAACCCCTGCCCTTCAACCCCATGACACACCACGCAGCGCTCTTCGTAGACTAACTGCCCTGCCTGCAGATCGGCCGCACGATCCGGCTCGGCAAAGGCGGCGGGTTCGACTGCCGTGCGGCGACTCTCGCTCATGGCGTTGTACTGCGCCTGCAGGCTGTTGACGTAGAGTTCCATGGACACCATCTGCACGCTGTCGCGCGGCAACTCGCGGCCATTCATGCTGCGCGTCATGCAGCCGTTGATGCGGTCGCGCATGTCACCCTCGCCACCATCACGGCCGGAGAAACGCGGGTAGCGCGACGCCGACTGCATGAGTGACAGAGTGCCTGGCTTGGTTCCCGTATCAAGGTGGCAGGACGAACAGTCCAGATTCGAACCGGTATAACGCAGCTCCGGATTCTCATGACCTGGCCCCATCAGCTCTGCGGTGTCACGCAGCAGACGTCGCCCGTAGTCGGCCGAGGCTTGTTCCGGCACGGTTGCCAGCGCATCGACATCCGGTCTCGCCATGGACAATGCCACCACGATAATACCGATGCCTGCCGCGCCGCCCAGCAGCGCCGCCAGCACTATTCCGCCATGTTGTTTAGCGAGTTTCATTGGTGCGCTCCTTGTCAGACCCTGTGGCCTGATCCGATATTTTGGCCTGTGCGTCCTGGCGCTGCTTGTCAAACTGCTGCGAGTCAAAGTGCTGCAACTGCTCTTGAAAAGTGTATTTCGGTTGTTCGATCTGCCGCCGCAGGGCCGGCACCAGCCAGTTCGCCAGCAGCAAGGCAACGGCGAAGGCGACCGACAGGCCCACAATCAGATTGGTAATCATTGGCCGACTCCTTCTGGAATGAAGAACTCTCGGACATAGTGTGCCACCGCGACGATCTCGTCGTCACTCAGGCGATCCGTCCACGGCGCCATCGGCGTGCCCTCCACTCCGTTGCGCAAGACGCGGATGTTCTCCTCCAGTGCCGGACGCTCACCTCGGAAGTCAGTCGGCAGAACGGCCAGCTGATCTGCCGCGAACCCGTCGCCAGCGCCATTGATACCATGACACTCGGCGCAATTGGCGGCGTAGATTTGCGCTCCCATCGCCAACAGCTCGGGTGTAGCGCGAGTGGTAAGCTCCTCCTGATGAAAGCCGTGCACCACCTCGACAAGTGCCGCCAGATTGGCTGCGGGCTGATCACGCCAGCCTGGCATCGACGAGCCGTGCACGCCATTCCAGAGAATGTCGCCAACGCGGGCACTGGTATATTCGCGTACAGAAAGGTTGGTGGGCTGCGGCCGCAGCCAGGCAGATGCCGGCCCGTCGCCGCGTCCATCAGGGCCATGACAACCGGAGCAGTTGTCACTCCAAAGCTGCAGACCAAGCTCCGGTGCGGCGGGCGCGCCGAAGTCGGGTGCCTGACCACGCGGCTGGGTGCGCGCCGGGTGCGCGTTCAGCACTGGCGCAGAGAAAGACATCTGCGCCCACATATTGTCCGGTGCCGCCGCTTTGGCCGCTACCTCGCCCTCCGGCCAGGCCAGTTCGCGGGCACGACCTAGAGTCTCCAGATAGGCCACCAGATCACGCGCCTCCTGCCTGGGCTGCTCCGGAGAGCCCTCGAACAGCTCGGGATACGACGGCATGATCGACATGGGTGCCACGGCACGCGGTGAATACAGATGCGCGAAGTGCCACTGCTGGGTGCGGGTGGCCGTGGCACGCGCGAGATCGGGCCCGATGCGGCGCGTACCGAGCAGATGCGGGAAGTCGAAGCGCCCTTCCCAAGCCAGCGTCGGAGCACCGAAGCGGGCGATATCGGCATCGGTGTAGCGCACCTGCTGGGTGTGACAATAGGCGCAGCCCTCACGACCATAGACATCGCGACCGCGCAATTCGGAGTCCGTCAGCGGCAGAGGACTCGGCGGCGCCATGCTCAGCGTCTGTTGTTCCAGCATGCGCCGGGGCAGTTCACCGAGCAGTGATACCGAGAACACGAAGAACGCGATGCCCGCTACGGAAGCGACCACATAGGACATGCCCAGCACCCGTGCAGGAGATGACACCTGACTCGTGCCCGCGTCACTCAGCTCCGGCGCTACCTGCAGGGTCGCCTGCTCCTGACGAATGCGCTCCACGGCATCGGCGCCCGCGCCACGCGGTCCGGTGGTCATGCCCACGAACAGTGCCACGAAACCGGCAGTTATGGGAATCGCCGTCAATGAACGCACGATCCAGTACGGACGCGACTCCCGCACCGACTCCAGCCACGGCGCCCCACTCGCCCACGAGCCGCCCTGCAAGAGCCCGGCGATCGTCAGGTCCAGCACCATGCTGCCGATGCCCACCACAAGGAGCCAGTAGGCCCACTCGAAGGCCCGCGCGTTGTAGCGCGCATCCGGCATCCGCTGCCAGGCGTGAATGATGCCGCCGATGCCGGCGAACGTGGCGAAGCCGAGCATGGCCAGATGGGAATGGCCGATGACCCAGTCGGTAAAGTGTGTCAACTGGTTCAGGCTCATGTTGGCCTGCAGCGACCCCTGAATACTGACGATCAGATAGAACACCACCGACATGGAAACGAAGCGCAGCCCGATGTCGCGCGGAATCAGGCCACTGCCACGCTGCGAGAGCATGAGATTGGAGACCACGATGATCACGATCACACCCAGCAGGAACGACGCCATGATGGCGGTCATCTGCGCCTCCATCGGGATCACGGAGAAGATGTAATGGTGCGTGCCGTTCAGTGGATAAAGGAAGAACAATCCCCAGAAACCCAGCATCGACAGCAAGTGGCTGTAGACCGGCCGCCCGGTGGTGGCAGGCACCACGAAATAGAGAATCGCCAGCGCCAGCGGCGTTACGAACAGGCCCACCGCGTCGTGAATCCACAGGCCGCTGAAGGCGGCGCCCGCCGCGCCGGGGACGAACTCCGGCACGATGTTGCCCATCGGATAGGACAGCAGCGTGAAGACCAGCGCGCCGATGATGTACCAGCT
>CAIRBI010000360.1 GCA_903876785.1 uncultured Gammaproteobacteria bacterium | reverse complement strand
TGCCCGCGATAATCTCTCACTCCAATCGCGGGCAGGCCCGCTCCCACAGGGGTCAAGATGGATCGGCGAGGTCCTTCAGCAGGTTCTGCCAGTACTTCAGGCCCTTCTCTCTCGCGACTCTGATGTTGCGCTCCGGGATACCCTCCGCGTTCGGGTGCGACGCCACAGCGCCTTCCACACTCTCCTCACGCAGAAGATGGATCACCGGGAACGGTGAGCGATTGGTATAGTTGGCTTCGTCGTCCGGGTCGCTGTCGGCAAACTGATAGTCGGGATGGAAGCTCGCGAGCTGATAAACCCCCTCCAGCTCCTGCTCCTCCAGCCACGCCTGTGCCATGTCCAGCAGGTCGAGATACTCGAGAAAATCCGGCACCGCGCTGGCCAGTACCAGCAGCGTCGTCTCGATAGCCGGCTCATTTTCAAGCCGCGCCAGTTCGGTCGCAAAGGCCATCAGCAAGGCCTCCATGTCGGTCTCGTCGGTGACGACGATGCGCACACTGCCCCCATCCAGAACCCGGCGCGCAAACGGACACAGGTTGAGACCGACGACGACCTGCTCCAGCCATTGCCGTGTGGCTCGCTCGGCGTGAATCACCGACGGGACATTAACGATCTGTGCATTCATGCAAACTCATTCCTTCTTTTTGCGTTTGGAGGGCGCGGCAGCCTTGCCGGATGCCTTGAGCTTTTTCGGCCCCTTGTAATTGCCGGGCAGCTCTTTGACCTTGCGCGGCTCCAGCGTCACACGCAGATAGCGCTCGATTGATGCCTTCAGGTTCCACTCCAGGGGACCGATCAGAGATACGGCCAGCCCCTGCTCGCCGGCGCGGCCCGTGCGGCCGATGCGGTGCACATAGTCGTCACCCTTGCGGGCCATGTCGAAGTTGACGACCAGATCGATACCCTTCACGTCCAGCCCGCGCGAGGCCACGTCGCTGGCGAGCAGCACGTTGATCTTGCCGTCGCGGAACGCCGTGATGGTGGAGTTGCGCACATCCTGCTTGACCTCGCCATGCAGGTAGCCCGAACGCTGCCCCCGATAGCGCATCACGCCGCTCAGGTGAGTAGCCTGGTCGCGCGTGTTGGTGAACACCAGCGCCCGCTCAAAGGTCTCGTTTTCCAGCAGCCACAACAGCAGCTTCTCTTTATGTTTCTCGTCGTCGGCAAGGATGTACTGCTGGCGGATCGACTCGTGCTGTTCGCGCGCCTCGTTGACCATCACGCGCACCGGGTCTATCAGCACCTGCATCAGGCGGCGCACGCCAGCAGGCAGCGTGGCGGAAAGCAGCAGCGTCTGCCGTGCGGGGTTGCAGGTAGCGATGATCGCCAGCACGTCGTCTACAAATCCCATCTCGAACAGGCGGTCCGCCTCATCCAGCACCAGCACCTCCAGCCCGGTGAACAGCGTGCTGCCCTCCTTGACCAGTTCGAGGGTACGGCCGGGAGTGGCGATCACGATCTGCGGGTCTCTGCGCAACAGTGCGCGCTGCACCTTGAACTCCTGCCCGCCGGTGATCACGCCCACCTTGATGCCACAGTAGCTGGCGAGTTTCTCGCACTCCTTGCCGATCTGACGAGCCAGCTCGCGGGTTGGCACCAGCACCAGTGCGCGGGTGCCCTGCTTCGGACCGGCGTCGGTGATCAGGCGCTGCAGAATCGGCAGCAGGAAGGCCGCCGTTTTACCACTGCCTGTGGCGGCATTGACCAGCAGATCCCTGCCCGCCATCGCCAGAGGGATGGCCTGCTCCTGTACGGGGGTGGGTTGCTCGAAGCCCATCTTGTCGACGGATTTGAGCAGACGCTGATCGAGTAGCAAGTCGGAAAACACGGATAAGTCCTGTCAAGGTTGAGCATGGTCATGCGAAATCGGTGCGCGCACCTTACCACTTCTGGCCCATCACTGGCCAGCTGACGCGGTCAGCCCTGGCTTGCCCGGTCCTGCAAGGTGCCGGTATAGTCCGGCCTCCTGACACCTTTACTGAAGCACTTCGACAAGAGTCACCGCCATCCATGCTCACCACCACCCTCGCCCTGTTCTTCAGCGCCCTGCTCGCAGCGACGATACTGCCGTTTTCTTCGGAGGTGTTTCTCTATGCGCTGCTGCAGGGGGAGGAAGGCTGGACGGCGACCACACTCCTGACGATTGCAGTCGCCACTCTCGGCAACGTGCTGGGTGCCTGCATCAACTGGTGGCTGGGAAAGGAACTGCTGCGCTTTCGACACCAGCGCTGGTTCTACTTCGATGACAAGCAGATCGCCCGGGCGGAGGCGTGGTTTCAGCGCTACGGCGTCTGGACGCTGCTGCTGTCCTGGGTGCCAGTGGTGGGAGACCCGCTGACGCTGATCGCCGGTTTCCTGCGGGTGCGGTTTGCGCTGTTTCTGCTGCTGGTGGCAACAGGCAAACTGCTGCGCTATGTGATTGTCGCTGCGCTGGCGGTGTGACCTGTGGGAGCGGACCTGTCAGCGATGATTTTTTTCACGAGCATCGCGGACAGGTCCGCTCCCACAAAAATCGGTTCCCGCTACTCAGTCTTGTCGTCCGGCTCTTTTTCATGCAGTAACGCAGAGGGGCGCGAGCCCGCGTCGGAGCCGACATTCGGATAGATCGTTGGGCTGTGCACCGATGGAAACAGGTCGGCGATATCGACCCGGTAGTATTTGCAGAGCTGTTCGAGGGTAATGAGGGTGACGTTCTGTTCGTGGTTTTCGATGCGCATGATGGTCGATTGCGACACGCCTAACTTGCGGGCGAATTCACGCTGCGAAGAATTTCCCCGCTTTTCTTTGATGAATTTTGCCAGGCGCTGCCGCAGATGAACCATATGTGGTTTATACTGGAAGGCATGAACCACATGGGGTTCAACCGCGCACCACATAGGAAGCATGCAAGTCCGGACGCAGTTGCGCGGTGCCATCGGCCATAGCGGTTCGATGGCACCGCGCGTCCAACCCTTCCCCCACACACTCTCTCTCAAGTCCCCTGCCGATTTGCATCACCGCGCGCCGGTGCATTATGCTCAGGCCTGCTCCGCAGCACTCCTGCATAGCAACCCTGTCCACGTCTCAACAACATAAGAAGAAGCAGCAATGACGCAACTCGATAACTACGGTCAGCAAACCAAGGGCATGCTCGGCTGGATTGAGCGCACAGGGAACAAACTGCCCGATCCCGTGTTCCTCTTTTTCGGGTTGATCCTGATTCTGGTCGCCATCAGCGTGCTGGCCTCGCTGCTCGGCCTCTCGGCACAGCACCCGACGCAGGTCGATGCCAATGGCAACCCGGTGATGATCCACGCAGCAAGTCTGCTCTCGGCCGCCAACATCCGCCGCTTTCTGGTCGAGATGCCGATGACCTTCACCTACTTTGCCCCGCTGGGCATGGTGCTGGTAGTGATGCTCGGTGCGGGCGTGGCGGAACGCTCCGGCCTGTTCGCCACCGCCATGAGCGCCTTCGT
>CAIRBI010000359.1 GCA_903876785.1 uncultured Gammaproteobacteria bacterium | reverse complement strand
TTGTCTGGTAACGCCAGATTGTCGGCGGGATCTTTCAATACTGTGGTGGAACAGCTATCGATTACTGGCAAGAAGGATGGTCTGGATTTTCTGCTTGCGCAAGGCGCCGCCACGTCGGACGGCCACCGTGGAGATTCCGAGGGTAAATTGAAGAATCTGCTGGGTCGTGTCGGTTGGCGGATGAACGATGTCTGGTCGGTGTCGGCGTCTTTGTTGAGCACCGACAATGAGGCGCAGGACCCGGGCGACGAACGTCTAATAAAGCGCGTTGTGGCACCGGAATACAATACGTCGGCGAAACTGCTGACTGGCACCGTGGCGCACGCGCAGGAAAGCTGGTCGGGCGAGCTGCGGATATACAGCAGCAAGGGCAATGGCGACTGGCTGCAGCAACCTGCCAATACTTTTACAGACTTCGACACTTCCGGGTTTGTGTGGAACGAACGTATCCGCCTCCTGGAATCCTTCGAAGTGAAGTTTGGGGCCGACAGTCACAGCGTTTCCGGCGCCGTTGTCGAGGCTGCTGCCCGCGTGAATCTTGCTACCGAAACCTTCGAGATCAGCTCCTGGTTTGCGGCTGTCAGTCGCGAATTTGCTCTCGGCACCCAGTGGACACTTACCCCTTCAATGGGAGTCAGAGCCTACTCCCACAGCGAATTCGCCGATACGTCTACACCACACGCCGGTGTGACTCTGGCCTCCGAGCGGATACAGTTGTTTGCCAATTTTTCGGAAGGCATCAACTATCCCGGCCTGGAGGCACCAGTGCTGGCTGCTTACATACCTCCCTTAGGTGCTTCGTGGCGCAATCTGGATGCCGAAGAGCTGGAGCACGCCGAGATCGGCGGAAGTTTCAACATGGGGACGGCGAGCACCTTGAGCGTCAGCCTGTTCGAGGACGATGTGTCCAACCGCTATGTTTTTGGCTTTCCACCCCTGGTTGCACCGCCTCCGCAGTTCATCAATCTTGGCATTTATGAGATCAGTGGTACCGAAGTATCTTTTGGGCATAAGGCAACCGAGAGCCTGCAGGTGTTTGCTGCGCTGACCACGCTTGATGCGTCACGCAATGGACTTCCGTACACCCCTGAACGAGCCATGACCGTGGGAGTGAATGCGGTGCTGGGCCGCTTCCGCCTGGCGCTCGATGCACAGTATCAGTCGGACATTCTGGCGATGAGCCGAGCGCGCGCTGCCGGAGCCATCAACACTGAAAAGCTGGACGCCTTCACTGTGGTGAACGCCCGCCTTTCATATCCGCTGGCCACACTTGGCACCAGCGGGGAAATTTTCATGGCGGCAGAGAATCTGTTCGATCGCGAATATCAGTATCAGCCCGGCTACACCATGGCTGGTGCAGGTGTTCAACTGGGCGTTTCGGCCAGCTTCTGAATTGTGATGGGAATGGAGGTGGTATGTTGAGAACTGAGATGGACCGCTCGCTGAAAGCAGTTCGATCGTGTTGCGCACTTTTCATCACAACTGTGTTGGCAGCTTTGACTGCTGCCACTGACGTCGATGCTCAGCCCGCGCAGCCAGAGCGCTTATTGCTGCATGCCGACAGACTCTTCGATGGGGAGCGCATGAGAACTGGAGTGTCGGTGCTGGTCGGAGGCGAGCGCATCGTGCGGGTGGATGCGCGGGAAGCGATCGCCGCCGGGGATGCCCGTGTGCTCGATCTGGGCGACGCGACCCTCTTGCCAGGATTCATCGAGTTGCACGCGCACTTGCAGTTTCGTCAGGTATCTGCCGACACGGTACTGCAGCATGGCATCACGACGGTTCGGGATATGGGAGG
>CAIRBI010000358.1 GCA_903876785.1 uncultured Gammaproteobacteria bacterium | reverse complement strand
CTTGGTGGCTTCGCGCAGGCCTTCGTCGATAGACGAATCCACTGGAGAATCCACCGTGGAGTCCTCGATGAAATCCCCCAGATGCGAGTCTTCATCGTCGCCGATCGGCGTCTCCATGGAGATTGGCTCTTTGGCTATCTTGAGGACGCGGCGCACCTTGTCCTCGGTCATGTCCATGCGCTCGCCCAGTTCTTCCGGCGTAGGCTCACGGCCTTTCTCATGGACCATCTGCCGGGAGATGCGGTTGAGCTTGTTGATCGTCTCGATCATATGCACCGGGATGCGGATGGTGCGGGCCTGGTCTGCGATGGAGCGGGTGATGGCCTGACGGATCCACCAGGTGGCGTAGGTCGAGAACTTGTAACCGCGACGGTATTCAAACTTGTCCACCGCCTTCATCAGGCCAATGTTGCCTTCCTGAATGAGGTCGAGGAACTGCAGGCCACGGTTGGTGTATTTCTTGGCGATAGAAATCACGAGACGCAGGTTGGCCTCGACCATCTCTTTCTTGGCGCGGCGGGACTTCGCCTCACCAATGGACATATTGCGATTGATCTCCTTCACTTCGGCAACGCTGACGCTGTGGTCCTTTTGCAGGCCTATCAGCTTCTTCTGCGCGCGCAGAACATCGGCCTTGATATTGGCGAGTGCTGCGGACCAGGGCTCAGCGGATTCAATGTGCTGCTCTACCCACTTCTCGTTGATTTCATTGCCGGGGAAGCTCTGGATGAAGAGCTTGCGTGGCATGCCCGCATTGCGGCAGCACAAGGTCATCACGGTGCGCTCGTTGCGGCGGACTTTCTGCAGCACGGAGCGGATCTGGCCCAGCAGGGGTTCGAACTGCTTTGGTGTCAGCTTGAAAGTCTTGAAAGCATCGCCCAGTTTGTCCAGTTCAGCCAGAGTCTTCTTGTGCGTGCGGCCATGCTTCTTGATGGCGGCTTCAGTCGCCACGAACTGGTCGCGCAACTCGCCAAAGCGCAGGCGTGCTTCTTCCGGGTCCGGGCCAGTTGCGCCTTCTTCTTCGTCGGCAGCGAGAACTTCGTCGTCATCCTCTTTCACGTCTTCGGCGACGGGAATTTCTTCCACTTCCGGCTCGATGAGGACAGCGGCGATGACTTCTGTGGCATCGTCGGTAGACAGGTAACCGGTGATGATGTCGCTGAGCCTGCGCTCTTCGGTATCAACGCCGTCATATTCCTTGAGGATGTGCGCCACTGTGCCGGGGAAACAAGCCATGGCCTTCATCAACTCGCGCAGGCCTTCTTCGATGCGCTTGGCAATCACGATTTCGCCTTCGCGGGTCAGCAGTTCCACTGTGCCCATCTCGCGCATGTACATACGCACCGGGTCGGTGGTGCGACCTGCTTCACTTTCCACGGCGGCGAGTGCGGCGGCAGCTTCGGCGGCGGCAACCTCGTCAGTGTTTCCTTCGCCTTCGTTCATCAGCAGGGTGTCGGCATCGGGCGCGGTCTCATAGACCTTCATACCCATGTCGTTAATCATCTGAATGATGTCTTCCACCTGATCGGGATCGGAGATCGATTCCGGCAGATGGTCATTCACCTCTGTGTAGGTAAGGTAGCCTTGCTCTTTACCTTTGGCGATAAGGGCCTTGAGACCTGATTGTGGCGTAAGGGCTAATCGAGTGTCAGACATGGGTTCCCGTTGTCGGCCGAGGGTGACCGAATGTTGAGCGTGGTAGTTTAAAAGAGCCGGGCATTATAGCCACATAGTGGCGACCATGCCAGCAGCCGGTACAATATCAACCGTCCGTGTTACCTGACCGCAGACGCGGTTTCAGTTGTTCAATCAATTGCTTCTTGAAGCGTTTTTTTTCCGCATCCGCGAGCAGACTCGCCATCAGGTAGTGGAACTCGCTCGCGACCCCTTCAAGAGGGGTAATTTTTTCATTCTTCATCAGCAGAGTCAGCTGATTCCCGAGTGGCGTGCCGTAGCAGTGGCCAAGCATCGTGTAGGTGTTAGTTGTGGGGCTTGATGCTGTCAATTCAATGAGTTCCAGTAACAAATCTGTATATTGGTCGCCATTTTCGCGCAATGGTTCCAGATCCTTGTCCAGGCCGTGTGCAACCTCCGGCTTGTACAGCAGCAATTCGATAGCCTTGAGTCCTGGGCTGCGCGGCTCCTGCTTCTGACGTGCCGCTGGCTGGCGAGCTGGCGCGCTTTGCTTGGGGCCAGCGCTGCGCGGGCTGAAGTCACTCTCGGGTGGCATCGGGTAGTCGTAGTCAGGAGGTGCCGAATCCACAGCCGGTTGCGGGGCCGGCGCACTCTTGTTCACCATCGCCTCAATGGAGCGGCTTTCCACCCCGGCCAGGCTGGCGAGACGGTCAAGCATCAATTGCCGGTAGATGCCATCGGGCAGCAGGCGCAGCAGCGGAATCGCCAGGCTGCTGAGCTTTGCCTTGCCTTCGATGCTGTGGGCATCCAGTCCTTCACGCAGGTGGTCGAAGAAGAAATCCGCAAGCGGTGTGGCATGATCGATCAGGGTATTGAACCTGTCTTTACCGATTTTACGCACCAGGGTGTCCGGGTCTTCACCATCGGGCAGGAACAGAAAGCGCACTTGCCTGCCATCCTCCAGGATCGGCAGTGCTGTCTGCAGGCCACGCCATGCGGCGGTGCGGCCGGCATTGTCGCCATCGAAACAGTAGACCACTTCCGACACCAGGCGGAACAGCCGGGTCAGGTGTGTGGTATTGGTGGCTGTGCCAAGCGTCGCCACGGCATAGTCAATGCCATGCTGGGCCAGCGCTACCACGTCCATGTAGCCTTCCACGATCACGAAGCGCGTCAGCTTGGGGTTGGCGCGGCGCGCCTCGTAAAGGCCGTAGAGCTCATTGCCTTTGTGATAGACGGGCGTTTCCGGTGAGTTCAGGTACTTGGGCTTGTCGTCGTTGAGCACCCGGCCGCCGAAGCCGATGACTCTCCCGCGGGTGTCGCGGATCGGGAACATGATGCGATCGCGGAAGCGGTCGTATTGGCCTTCCTTGCGGTCTTCGGCACTGTCCTGGTCGCGTTTGATCAGCAAACCCGACTTGATCATGGACTCGATGTTGGCAGCGTTGTTGCCCAGAGCCTTGAGCAGATTGTCCCAGCCCGGGGGCGCGAAACCGATGCCGAACTGTTTGGCGATCTCTCCTGTCAGCCCGCGCCTTTTCAGGTAATCGACAGCGCGGGTCTTGAGGGGATGTGCGCGCAGTTGCTTCTGGTAGAACTGGTTGGCGTCGGACAGCACCGCGAGCAATTGCTTGTTTTCGCTCTG
>CAIRBI010000357.1 GCA_903876785.1 uncultured Gammaproteobacteria bacterium | reverse complement strand
CTATCCAGCGTGCTGTTGATATCTGTGGCTTCAAGGCTGGCCAGACAGCCCAGATAGCCGGCCATTCGCAGTTCATTAGCGAGAAAGCTGGTGGCAAAGCGTCCGTTTTCCTGCATCTGCGCCCTCGCCTCCTGATCCCGCGCGATCTGGCTGTTGCCCACATAGACCTGAGTCACACCGGCCGCCAGAGTCAGGCCAAGCACCATGGAGATCAGCAGCTCGATGATCGTCAAGCCCCGCATGGCGGTGCGCGGCGCTAGAAATTCTGATGTTCGCAGTCTGGAGTTTTTCATCATTGCTCGTTCATTCACAGCCGCCTTCACGGAAACCTTCGCGTTGAAGACTCATGGTTGAAAACTCATGGTAAAGCGCTTTTCTGCCGTTCCGTCCCTGTCCTCGTCCCACCAGATCTTTACAGCAGACACGATACCGGCACCGTCGCAGGCCATCGCTGCAGCCGTCCCATCCTCCGGCGTGGCATCCACACACACAGTGCCTGCTCCTGCGGGCAGGTTGTCTGCCAGAGCCGCTTTCCATTCAGCGATATCGTTGCCGGCCAATTGTGCCGAAGTACATCCTGTCAACGAATTGCAATCTGAGTTCGCCAGGCCATCATTGTTGTTGTAACTCCCCGCTTCGACACCCTGCAGATTGGCTCTGGCGCGTTCGACAACGTCATTTCCCAGAACCGCCGCCTGTGTCCGAAAATACGCGATCTGGGTATTGCGCAGGCTCTCCGTTTGCAGCCCCGCCATACCAAGCAGACCGATTGCCATAATCAGCAGGGATATCAGCACTTCTATCAGCGTCACCCCCAGTTGCTGTGGGGAAGCGGGCAGTGTGTTCGTTACAAGTCGCTGCAAGCCGGACGGGTTCATGAGCAATCCAACCCCTCTTGAATGCGCCGTGCGCGACCCGTGACAGAGAGTTCTACCGACTGCGCATTGGCAGAGCTGGCATCTTCCGGACACAGCAGGAAGGTATTCGTGGTCGTATTCACGCCAAACCCCTGAGCGTCGAACTGCTGCATAGCGGCAGTGGCCGTCAGTACGCTGCCGCCAGATCCTTGATAAACCCGCAATACTGCATCACCGGCGTCTACCGATCCCGCGTCGCCATCGGCGTCTGCATTCTCATCCACGAACACGATCCAGCCCTCACTCCAGGATCCTGTGTCGCAGTCTGTGCCGCTGCTGCTGCCGCAAACAGATACCACAGCACCCCGTTTGACGGCTTCACTGCGTGCATAATTCAGGCTCGCCACGAGCGTCTTGGCAGCGCTGTTGGCATTGATGCTATTGATCGTGTCTTGCAAGCCGGGCAATCCCACAGCCAGCAATATCCCCACCACACCGATAACGATCATCAGCTCAATAACGGTAAATCCTCTTGTATGCTTGACTCTCATGTCTCTTTTTTCACGCTGCAATTGGCGCTCGAAACGGTCATTGGGCAAATTTGCCAGAACGAGCTGGCCGGCAAAATCAACGGCTGCTGAGGAGTGCTAACGATAAACGCTCGACAGCGTCAAGTATGTGAACTGCTTGGCAGCCTGTTCAAATTACGACCGAACGCCTTGTATTACCTGCAGCCACCACGCTTCATGCCTGCATTTTCCGGAACACCGACAGGCGCTGCAGCCTTCTTGCATGATGCCCAAGTAGCCATCCTTTTTCTATAAAGTTCAACATATTAAAAATATTTTCCGGCCAGCCGCCAGCGTGGACGGCTGTGCCGCCTTGCCAATTGATCCGGCTTCTCATAGGTAGCGTATAAAACGATCAATGCAGAGACCTGGCGATAAAAACTGTTTCACCCGGGCTATGGAATTCTGCTCCACATGGCTGACTATGAGACATAGACCGTGAAGCGTTCCTTAACGATTGCAGAGAATGCCAAACAGCTCCTGTTGAACAACTTCAAGGCGTTCTACCAGAATTCGGCTGAATTGCACCTGGAGCAGATTGACGCCCTCTACACGCAGGACATCGAGTTCCGCGATCCCCTGCACACGATTCTCGGCATTCTGGCCCTGAAGAGCTACATGAAGAATCTGTACGCCACCTCGCGCGATATTCGCTTCGAGTATACCGACGAGCTTTACGGCGAGAATTGGGCGACAATCTCCTGGCTGATGCACTTTCGCCACCCCTCTCTGGCCGGCGGCAAGCTCATCAGCGTGCGCGGCATCACGCAGATTCGCTTTACCGACAGAATCTTCTACCATGAGGACTTCTACGATCTTGGCGCCATGATCTACCAGCATGTGCCAATCCTTGGCCGCATCATTCGATTCATCAATCAACGTATCGGCCGCTGACAGGAATTACGGGTATGCCGAGCGGGTTACAAAGTGCCATTTTTGAAGGGACAGTCCGGCACCGCCGTCTTGGCACCAGGCCTCATGAATTCACTTACAAGGTATTCATGATGTATCTGGATCTGGCTGAGCTGGACCGCGTCTTCGCGGGCACCCCTTTCTGGTCAGCACGGGGCCCAAGCCTGGCGTGGTTCCGCCGCGCCGATTACATGATGCCCGAAGAAGCTTCGCTGGACAGTGCGGTACGCCGCTTCGTGGCACAGGAGACTGGCGAAGAGCTGCAAGGCCCCATTCGTCTGCTCACCAACCTGCGTTACTTCGGTTACCAGATCAATCCGATCAGCTGCTATTACTGCTTCGACACCGATGAGAATCTGCGCTGTATTGTGGCCGAGGTCACCAGCACGCCATGGCACGAGCGCGTCCGCTACGTGATTCCCGCCACGACCGGCCAGCGCCACCAGAGCCACAGTTTCGCAAAGGAGATGCACGTGTCTCCCTTCATGCCGATGCAGATGACCTATCACTGGCGCAGCAGGACACCCGGCACCTCATTGAGCATTCATCTGCAGAACTGGAAAGACGGCGAGCAGGCCTTCAACGCCGCGCTCGGCCTGCGTCGTGTGGAAATAAGTGCAGGCACCCTCAACCGTCTGCTGCTGAGTCATCCGTTCATGACGGCCAAAGTGGGCCTTTCCATTTACTGGCAGGCTCTGCGGCTTTTCAGCAAAGGCGTACCGATTTTCAAACACATCTCTATCGCCACTACGACCACTGATTCGACCACTGATTTGACAACCACAGGAGAGAAGTTGACACCATGAAATCAGTCAACATCAAAGAGGCCGCTCTGACGGCAGACAACAACAGCGAACTCGGATTCGCCACCAGCCCGCCCCGCACCAGCCGCGCCACCAGCCTGATGGAGCGCTGGGCGCGCAGCTTTGTGTTCGGCGTGCTCGCTCAGCTGAAAAACGGGCGCGTGATCCTCGAAGAAAATGGCGAGAGGCAGGTGTTTGGCGACCCTCATACGGAAGCTGCCGCCGCGACGCTGACCGCTCACATACACGTGCTCAGTCCCGCTTTCTACACAGATCTGCTGCGCGGCGGCAGCATCGGCTGCGGCGAGTCCTACATGCAGCAGCACTGGGCGTCCAACGACCTGATCACGCTGGTGCGAGTCATTGTGCTGAACATGCACGTGCTGGACGGTGTCGATGGCCAGCGCTCCTGGTTCAAGCGCCTGGCAACACGCGTGCTGCACCGGCTCAACGCCAACAGTCGCGAAGGTTCGCGCCGCAACATCTCCGCGCACTACGATCTCAGCAATGAGTTTTTCGCGAGCTTTCTCGATCCCACGATGATGTATTCGGCAGCGATATTCCCAACCGACGCTCTGTCCTTGCACGAAGCCTCGCTCAACAAGCTGACGCATATCTGTGAGCGCCTGCAGCTGACGGCCGAGGATCATCTGCTGGAGATAGGCACGGGCTGGGGCTCAATGGCTCTGCATGCCGCACAGCAATACGGCTGTCGCGTCACCACTACCACGCTGTCCCGCCAGCAATATGACTTTGCCGAACGACGCATACGCGAGGCCGGACTGCAGGATCGCGTCACATTGCTGCTCAAGGACTATCGCGATCTCGAAGGCCAGTACGACAAGCTGGTGTCCGTGGAGATGATCGAAGCCGTCGGGCACCAGTACTACGCCAGCTATTTCAGCAAGTGCTCGTCACTGCTCAAGCCGGAAGGCCTGATGCTGATCCAGGCGATCACCATCTCCGATCAACGCTACGAGCAGGCGAAGCACACGGTCGATTTCATCCAGCGCTACATCTTCCCGGGCGGCTGTCTGCCCAGCAACAGTGTGATCGCCCGCCACGTCTGCGAAGACACCGACATGCAGATCATCGGCCTCGAGGACATTACTCGCGACTATGCCGTGACCCTGGAACGCTGGCGTGACGCCTTCCTCGCGGAGAGCCCGCAGATCCTGGCGCACGGCTTCACACCCGAATTCATGCGCATGTGGGATTATTATCTGGCTTACTGTCAGGGTGGTTTCATGGAACGTGTGATCCACACGGCACAATTGCTGATCGCCAAGCCGATGTTCCGGGAAACCCCCCGCATCGGCCTGCCTGCGACACGCTGAACGAGCATGGAGCGCACAGGACCGCTTAGGGCCGCGCCGCTGAGCCAACGCAATTATGCCATCGCCAATGCGTTGGCGTTTCAGATTGCATGGCCCGTTTGTGTGCTCGGCGGCGACCTGGTCGCCGTCACCACCACCATGGCACTGCTGCTGGCTCATTTGCTCGTTCTGCGGCGCTGGAGGACGGAGTTGCTGTTCGTGTGCAGCGCCGGCGTGCTGGGTTTCCTGTTTGATCTGGCACTGCTCAGGGTTGGCCTGCTGCAGACTGAGTCGGCGCTGCAGCCGCTGTGGATGTGGTGCCTGTGGATCCTGTTTGCCGCCACCATCGGACATTCCATGCAGTGGTTTCGTCAGCATCTCCTGATCGGCGCGCTGTTCGCGGGCGTCTTTGCTCCTCTGTCCTACAACGTCGGGTCCCGCCTGAGCGAAATTGATCTCATGTCGCCGCAGTGGCTTACTCTGTTGCTGATCGGCCTGGGCTGGGCTTTGGTCTTTCCTGCACTCCTCTTGTTGCGCGACGCCATCGACAAACTGATCCATACGATGCAGTCCGAAACGGGGTTATAATCCGCCGCCCCGAGACTCGCCAGCCGTGGACGGCAGCGCCGCGTTTCGTCAGAAGAGGTTTAACCCATGCCGCTCTCCACTCCGGCTCCCCGCAAGCATCTGCACACCAGGACGATTCACTTCGCTGGCTACGAGCGCGACGACGGCTGGTTCGACATCGAAGCACATCTTACCGACACCAAGACCTATGCATTCCGCAACAGCTGGCGAGGCGAGATGGTGCCTGGCATGGCGCTGCACGAAATGCTGGTGCGGGTGACAATCGACGAACACTTTGTGGTGCAGCAGGTGGAAGCATCGACGGAGAACAGCCCGTTCGCAATCTGCCCGGTGATCGCGCCCAACTATGCGTCTCTCAAGGGATTGAAAATGGGAACGGGATGGCGCGAGGGCATTCGCAAGCACGTCGGTGGCGTGGAAGGTTGTACGCACATTACCGAGCTGCTCTACCCGATGGCCACCGTCGCGTTCCAGACCATCATGCCGCTGAATCGGCATCGGGCCAACGCGCCCGACAACGAGGTTGCGGCGTTCGGCAAGAAGCCCGTCGTGCTGAATACGTGTCACGCGTGGGCGCAGGATTCGCCGGTGGTAAGGGAAGTCGCGCCGGACTTCTACACCGGCAACTGACGTCAGTCTTCGAGCAGCGGAATCGCCAGCGTAATGGCCACGCCCTCGCCTTCGCGCAGATTCTCTGCCCGAATCTGACCATGATGGAACTCGGTGACGAGTCGAGCGATATGCAGACCGATGCCGAGATGCGGCTCTTTCTGCTTCTCCTGAGGACGCACGGAAATCATCGAATCAAACAGCCTTCCTTTCATCGCCTCCGGCAACAGCGGCCCGTAGTTGGAGACCCGCACCACGCCCTGATCCTTGATGGCACGACAGAAGATCGAGATGGGTTTGCCGGGGAATGTAAACTCCACGGCATTCGCGATCAGCTTGTCCATCAATTGTGCAATGTATTCGGGCACGCCGTCGATCATCACCGGCCCTTCGATATCCGAGACCAGATTGTAGTCCGGATACGCCAGGCGGTAGCCCTCTACGCAACCGGAGATCACTCTGGCCAGATCGATCGGCTCCTTCTCGGAACTCTGCAGCATCTGTTCAAGTCGAGTCGCTTCACTCATGTTGGTGAGGATGAGGTTGAGTCGACTGATGCCTTCTTCCGCACGTTGTATATAAATTTCCGACTCTTTGTTCTGGGACACCATGCCAAGATTTTCCAGGGACGAGCGCACCACTGTCACCGGTGTTCGCAATTCGTGGGAGAGTCGTGACGACATGTTCTCCAGATAACTCGTGTACTGGGTCAACCGTTCTACAATATTGGAAAAGCTGCGCGAGAGATCACCGATTTCATCGGAGCTGTCACTGGCG
>CAIRBI010000356.1 GCA_903876785.1 uncultured Gammaproteobacteria bacterium | reverse complement strand
TGTGCACTCTCCGTGTCTTGTTTTTGATTATAGGGTCAGTGGATCAGGACGAATCTGGAATTTAAGTTTTGTGCTGATGAGGCCTTCGCAACCTCACAGGATCAGACCCTAACACCCGGTATCAGGGGCGTCAATGCGGGCATCGATCCGGCGTGAGTCGAGTTCCATCAAGCAGTTGCATACCTCCTTTTCAAAGTGATTGTCTGGTTGAGATTCGATGGATTATCTGTACACTCCCATTCCTGTTACCAGCAGCGCTTCATCAATCACAAGAAGAATAAGGAATTCAGAATGAGGAAATTGCACCGATCAGTCACATGGCTTGTCACCGGGTTTTTGAGCCTGCCCGCCTTCGGACAAGGACTGATAGAGGCTGGGCCAAGTCCTTATGAGTTCATCACAGAATCGTGGATTAAGCCGTTTGCCGCCGAGGGGTTTACCTTTGGCGGTACTTCCAGTGTGGTGGTGGAATCACAGGATCGCATTTTCATTCTGCAGCGTGGCGAGACGCAATTGCCTGATCCTCTGCCGCCCGAGTACACGACATTTGCCGGCTCCATGGGCTGGAATGTGCTGCGCGGCCAGGGTCGCGTGTGGCAGAACAGCCTCTACGTCATCAACAGCGATGGGGAAGTCCTCGAGGTGTGGGATCAGTGGGATCATCTGTTCGTGGGTACTGACGGCCCTGGCCCGCACAAATTGCGTATCAGCCCCTATGATCCGGAAAAGAGACTCTGGCTCGTCGACGAAACGAACCACATCATCTACGTGTTTTCCAATGACGGTAACCGGTTGTTGATGACCTTGGGTGAGAAGGGTATCTCTGGCAAGGACTCAACTCACTACCATCTGCCACAGGACGTAGCCTTCCTTCCGGATGGCAAATTCCTGGTTGCCGACGGCCTCGGGGATAACAAACGCATCGTCATCCGTGATGCCAGCGGCCGCTATATCGGCGAATTCGGGGAAGCGGGCGACTTGCCCCATCAGTTCGCGAGCGTGCATTCTTTGGCGTGGGGCCCCAACGAGCATCTCTATGCCCTGGACCGGGACAAGCGTGACATCAAGGTATTCCACCAGATTGCAGCACGTGACAGCGCTAATTATCCTCAGTTCGAGTACGTCAAGACCTGGACGGGTCTGGGGCTGCCGCTGGATATAGTCGTCACCGAGAACGCTGCCTGGGTGACGGACCTGAATCCTCCCAAGATCGTGAAGTTTGATCTGGAGGGCACGCCAACCTACGTGTTCAATCTGCCTGTGGAAGGTCCCGACATGTGGATCGAAATGCACTCGGCGTCCATTGATGAGGAAGGCAATCTCTACGGCACCGACAATCAGGCCGGGCGCCCGCAAAAGCTCGTGCCCAAGGCGGACGCCGATCCTGCCTTGATCGTTGGCCGACCCTACGTTCCCCGTTAAGGTCTTCCTTGCAGCCGCTAACCAAAGATCATGGGCGCCTCAATGACCAACAACCCGCTGATGACCAGCCCGCTGCTGACCGGCAGTTACCTGAGTGATGCCGAGGCAGTTGCCTTGGCGGAGCTGCGGGACACAGCAGCTCTGGCGGCTGTGGCAGCGCAATTGCGGGGCCGCGGGCACGGCAAGCTAATCACCTATTCGCGCAAGGTCTTCATACCGCTCACGCACTTGTGCCGTGATGTCTGCCATTACTGCACATTTGCCAAGACCCCCCGGCACATCGTGCAGGCTTACATGACCGTGGAAGCGGTGCTGGAGCTGTGTCGGCAGGGCGCTGCCAATGGCTGTCAGGAAGCCTTGTTTACGCTCGGTGAGAAGCCGGAGTTGCGCTACAGTGCCGCTCGCAATGCCCTTGACGAAATTGGCGCCGCCACCACGCTGGAGTACGTGCGTACTGTAGCCGCTGCTGTCCTGGCGGAGACCGGTCTGCTGCCGCATATCAACGCCGGCTGCATGACCGCGGAGGAAATTGCCATGTTGAGGCCGGTCAGTGCTTCCATGGGCATCATGCTGGAGTCGGCATCGCCGCGGTTGTGCGAAAAAGGCATGCCCCATTACGGCTCCCCGGACAAGGATCCGACGCGTCGGCTGGAGACAATTGCACTGGCGGGGCAAGCCAGAGTGCCGTTCACTTCCGGCATCCTGATCGGCATCGGGGAGACGCGTCTGGAGCGCATCGAATCGCTGTTGGCGCTGCGACGTCTGCACGAAGAGTACGGTCATATTCAGGAAATCATCGTGCAGAACTTCCGGGCCAAGCCGGGAACCCGAATGGCCCGGGCGACAGAACCCGACCTCGACGACCTGCTGTGGACGATTGCCGTGGCCCGCTTGTTGTTCGGTCCCACCATGTCGATCCAGGCGCCACCCAATCTCAGCCCCGGTGTGCTGCCCCAGCTAATCGCTGCTGGTATCAACGACTGGGGTGGTGTATCGCCGGTCACACCGGATCACGTCAATCCCGAGGCACCATGGCCGCATCTTGACCTGCTGGCCAGTGAAACCGCCGCAGCGGGCAAATTTCTTGAACAGCGCCTGACGGTGTATCCCGCCTATGCGCAGGATGGCGGGCGTTGGTTGGACAAAAACATACGCCCCGCCGTCTTGAAGTTGATGGACAGCGGCGGTCTGGCCCGCCGCGATGCCTGGACGCCCGGCGAGAGTGTGCAGGTGCCGGCCCTGGAATCCCGCTTGCTGACACAGCCCTTCCGGCTGGATGACGTGACCCCGGAGTTGCGGGAAATCGTGGCGCGATGTACAGCCGGGGAACGGGTGGACGAGGCGTCCATCACCCGGCTTTTCGAGTCTCGCGGCAATGATTTCACTTATGTTGTCCGGCAAGCGGACGCACTGCGCCGGGCAGTGTGTGGCGACACGGTCAGTTATGTCGTCAACCGCAACATCAATTACACGAACGTGTGCTACTTCAAGTGCCAGTTCTGCGCATTTTCCAAGGGTCGTCACAGCGAGAACCTGCGTGGCAAACCCTATGACATCAGTGCGGAAGAGCTCGCCCGCCGCTGCATCGAGGCCTGGGAGCGGGGAGCTACCGAGGTGTGTCTGCAAGGGGGCATCCACCCCGACTACACGGGGCAGACCTATCTGGACATCGTGCACACAGTCAGAACGGCCACGCCCCAAATGCATATACATGGATTCTCACCCCTGGAGGTCTGGCAAGGAGCAAAGACACTGGGTATCAGCCTGGACGAATTCCTGCGGCAGTTGAAGCTGGCGGGCTTGGACACCTTGCCCGGCACTGCTGCCGAGATACTCCATGACGACGTGCGCGCACACCTTTGCCCGGACAAATTGCGAACCGAGGAATGGCTGGAAGTGATGGAAGCTGCCCACCGGGTGGGCTTCCGAACCACGGCCACCATCATGTATGGTCATATCGAGTCGCCCGTGCACTGGGCGAGCCATCTGCTGCGCCTGCGGGATCTGCAGGCCCGCACAGGGGGGTTCACGGAATTTGTTCCTTTGCCTTACGTGCCCATGGAAGCCCCGATGTACCTCAAGGGCCATTCGCGGCGTGGACCCACTTTCCGCGAGGCAGTGCTGATGCACGCGATCGCGCGTCTGGTGTTTCATGGGCTTATCGACAATATTCAGGCTTCCTGGGTGAAAATGGGACAGGCCGGCGTCGCCGCTTGCTTGAACGCAGGGTGCAACGACCTGGGCGGCAGCCTGATGAACGAAAGTATCACCCGCGCGGCTGGGGCCGGTTTCGGGCAGGAATGGCCGCCCGAAGAAATCGAGGCCGCGATTCGCGCTCTGGGCCGTACGCCGAGAATGCGGACCACGCGGTACGGTGACGCAAGTCAGGAGCGGCGGGCCCAGGCATTGCAGGCAAACCTGTTGCAGGACATCGAAAATCTTCCGGCGAGCAAGCTACAACGCAGCAAACGACTAAGGTGGAATCCATGAAAATCGCACTGACCGGGGCCAACAGCCGGGTAGGACAGACTCTGTTGACGCATATCCTGAGCCACAGTGAGCACACGGTGGTGGCCGGCGCCCGATCCAGGGGTGCGTTTGCCGGGTTTCCGGATTCTCCTCGGGTTGCTCCGGTGGTGATTGATTACAACGATGCCGCGGGTCTTGCCGTCGCTCTGGATGCTGCCGATTGCCTTGTGCACCTGGCCGGCATTCTCATCGAGAGCAATGGTTCCACTTACCAAAGTGCGAATGTAGATGCCACCGCTGCGGTGCTGAGCGCTGCTCGGCAAGCGGGTGTCGGCCACGTGGTTTTCATCAGCGTAGTGGGTGCGCATCCCCAGTCGGCCAATGCCTATTTCAAGTCGAAAGCCGATGCCGAACGGCTGGTAGCTGACTGCGGAATCTCTGCCACCATCATTCGCACCCCCATTCTGCTGGGGCCCGGCGCCGCTGGCGCTGCTGCCATCCAGTGGGCGGCGTCCAAGCCCAGAGTCAGACTTCTGGGTGGCGGGCGCTACACCATGCATCCCCTGGACATCGATGATCTGTGTGTGGCCATTCTCAACAGTTGTAATGCCATGCGCGCAGGCACTGTGGTCCATGAATTGGTGGGCCCCCAGGCAGTGCAATACTGCGATCTGATCCGCATGAGCGCCGATCTGCAGGGTCGGCAGATTGAAATCAGCTCCGTCCCCATCTGGCTTGCAAAACTGGGAGCGAGTCTGAAGGGGCTGTTCCGGCCCGGTGGGATGTCGCCCACAGTGATCGACGTGATCACCCTGGATGAGGTCATAGCGCACAATGCTGACCAGGCGCTGGGGGTTAATCTCACGCCTCTGTCAATCACCCTGAAAAAATTCATCAAACAATAAAGGCGGATGCCATGATCGACCCGAACGCTGCAGTGCCACAGGAAGCCCCGGTTATTTCCGATATGCCCCAGCGCAGAAAACCCAGTGTTGCGCAGCGTCTTGTGTTTCTGGCCATCACCCTCCTTTGCTTCGCCTATCTGTACTATCGCCTCAACGGGGCAGCGCTGCGCGAAGGCATGGATCTGGTGCCGTACATGTCGCAGGTTTTTGCCAATGTGCAATGGCTGCGCTGGCTGCTGCTGATGATGACCTACTCTTTCATCTATTTCGCGATCGACACGCTGGTCATCACCCGAGCCTTGAACTGGTTCATCGCCAGCGTGAAATACCGCGACATCATGCCGATTCGCGGCAGCGCCTACATTATCTCGGTGTTCAACGAGCAGATTGGCAAAGGCGCCATGGCCTACTATTTGAACCGGCGCGACAAGGTGCCTGGCTGGGAGACCGGCTCGGTCATGCTCTTCATCATGTTCTGCGAAATCTTCTACCTGCTGGTGTGGGCAACCATCGGCTATACCTTCACGACCGACGTCCTGCCTGAGGTGTTCGGCCTGATTCCCTACATCGCAATGGCCGCCGGAGTATTTCTGGCGTTGTGGATGCTGTACTTCCAGGGCCGCATTCTGCCCGGCAGTACACTGCGCGACAAACGCATCCTGCACGCTTTCAGGATTGCCCGGCCCTGGCATTACGGGGCGTTTTTTCTGCTGCGCTCGCCTGCCATCATCGCTGCCATGGTCGTTTACACTCTGGCGCTGGGGCTGTTTGGAGTGGAAGCGAGTTTCCTGTCCTTGATCGGCGTGTTGCCAGTCATCTTCTTTGCTGCCACGGTGCCAACTCCCATGCGTGCCGCAGCGATTACCTTGTGGGTGGTCTTGTTTCCGGAGAATGAAGGCCAGATGGCCGCTTTCGGTTTCGTCCAGCACAATTTCTTTATTCTTTTCAATGCCGCCATCGGGCTGTTGTTCTGGCGCCGCGCGCAGCGGGAGTTGTTTGGGACTTGATAGCCAACGCCCTTACTGCACTGCGCCTGCTGCTGACGATTCCGGTTGCGTGGGCCTGCGCCAGCCCCGGGCTGCTTGCGCCGCAGTTACTGCTGACTCTGGTGGCGCTGGCGGTGGCGTCAGACTATTTTGATGGCAGGCTGGCGCGTCGGTTTGGCACAGCGTCGTCCGGTGGCATGCTGTTCGACCACAGCGTGGATTTTCTGTTTGTCACCAGTGCGTTGTTCGGTGCCGCTGCCGCAGGTCTGGTTAGCGTCTGGCTGCCGGTTCTGATCGTGATCGCATTCTCCCAGTACGTTGTTGATTCCTACTGGCTGTACCGGCAGAAACAGTTGCGCATGAGTTTCCTGGGGCGCTGGAACGGGGTGTTCTACTTCGTGCCCATCGTGTTGCTTGCCATCTCGCGTCTGGAGTTTGTCTCGGCATTCGACCAGGCCCTGGTGGAACTGCTCTGGTGGCTGTCGCTGGCATTGCTTATCAGTACCGGGGTTTCCATTGCCGACCGCGCCATTGCACCATTGCGCTCGCTGGCGAATGGGAGCCATGGGATAGATAGTGAACGATAACAAAAACAAAAACCCACCAAGGGCTATCGCCCCTGCACCCAAGGAAAACCAGCAATGACAAAAAAAACAAGCATCATCGGTATCGCCCTGGCGGTTCTGTGTGTTGTCGGCATGACCTACGTCTTCACCGCACCCTATGTTCGCTTCCCGGGGGTCAGGCTCGGCGGTGAGCTGACGGCTGCGCCCATGGACTGGAGTGGGATCAATGGCGAAACGACAGCGCGGCTAAAACTGGCAGGGTTTCCTCCGTTCGTGATCCATGTCTGGTACGTGGGAACACCAAACGGAGTCATCACTGCCACCCGCCCGGATAATGGTTATTGGGGCAACCGCGTAAGGTCGAATCCGGATGGCTGGTTGCGCATTGGGGACAACAGTTATGCGATGCGCGCGGAAGAGATCGTGGGCGACGCCAGGATTGCCTATTTGGAACAATACGGTGGCAAATACAACATGCCGATGCGCTACGACTTCGACGGCGAAATCATCCCGGGTACCAATGAACCTTTGCATACCTGGGAAGTGTTTTTCTGGACCCCCAGGTGAAGCCGCCCCCCCGGCCTCTGGACACTAGTTTAACAGTTGCATAAGAGCACAATCCGGATCAGCCAACGCTGCGAATCCGGAACGTCCACCAGCGTTCTTCACGTTCTGCATTTACCGGTGGGGCTGGATTGTCAGTCCCGCCTACTGCCTGCAGTTTGGTGACACGGGCTTGCCATGCCTTGCCCAGCTCTGCTGGATCGGTGACCCGGGTGATGGTAACGGGGTAAACCATGCCATTCAGGCGCAGCCTTCCACGGGGATTATCCGTTGCCCAATAGCTCACGCCAGCAAGAGCCCCGAACCCTATCAAAGCAGCCAGGATGACGAGAATTTTGCGGGAATTCCAGCGCGGAGCGAGGTTGTCGGAATGGTTCATGAGACTGTTCCTGCTGTTATTGAACCGGTTGGTTTCCAAGCTTCCAGGCAGGAAGAAAGATAGCCCTGACAGAGTCTCCTGTCCAGACTCCTGCGGCAAGCATTCCCTGACCAGTGGGAGCGGGCCCGCCCGCGATTGATTTGAGTGCTGCAAT
>CAIRBI010000355.1 GCA_903876785.1 uncultured Gammaproteobacteria bacterium | reverse complement strand
GTCGTCAGCGAGATGAAGATCGGCACCGTGCCGATTGGATTGACGATGGCGATCAAGCCAATCAGCATCTTGGTGTATTCGGTGTATTCAATCATCGCAATACTCCACTGCTGGCTGGGCAGGCTCTGCATTCTGCAACGCCCGCCGCATTGTCACCTCTGCAGTGAGGACTTCTCAAGTGGTTTCGCGATGCGCGCAACGTCCAGCGCTACGCTGTTCTTCTTGTTCAATATTATTGGTCTGGGGTAAGGTTCATCTCGCCCTGCGAAGCGTGTCGATGTGCATGAACATAGGCGTCGGGAGTGAGGCATCTCGGGTTCGCAGCGCGACGAACCCAAGTCCCGAGTAAAACTCGATGGCATAGGCGTCTGCGTCCAGATAGAGCCCATACAGCCCAATCTGCTCGGACGCCGCCAGTATCTTCTCAAACACGCTTTTCATGAGTCTTCTCCCCAGCCCTTGACCCTGAAACCCAATCGCGACACCCAACATGATGAGGCGGCTGCAGGGCACTCGCGCTGGCACACCTCCAGGTTCAAGCGCTGCCAACTCCGGGGCAAGAATGGTGAAAGAGGAAAGTGTGTAGAAACCGATGAAGCGATCATTGTCGCTCCCATCCAGAAGAACAAAGCAACGGCTTAGATTTTCCCGAACTTGCTTCTTGAGACTTTTTGCTACAAAAGCATTGATGAGCGCATTGCCACAATCGAACTGCTTCTGGCCGTAATAAGTCTTTTCCGGGTTGTAGCACTCCAGGTAGAGCCATTCATTTCCTCTCATCCAGGCTCTCCATAGCCATCAGGTTCTTCAATGCAGTGTTGGGCTGGGCGGGCTGATCGAATGCTTTCAAGAACCTGGCATGCTCGTCGGAGGACAGCTGCAGAGATTGGTAATCCTGCAACACGGTCTTCGCTCGCTCCTCCGCCGACACCAGTACGAATGAACTCAAATCCTGCCCTACCAGCGCTGCTGCCGAACCCAGCATCTGTTTGAGGGCGCTCGTCGTTTTCAACTCCATGCGCGCATCCTTCGTGACCACATTACTCATTGCCTTGCTCCCGCAGAGATCAATCAATATTAATCCGTATAATGTACGGATGATAGGAATCTGCAGAGAGTCAGTCAAGCAATCGAGCGCCTGCTGCGGCGCCGATACTGGCTATGAGCATAGACCACTTGACTGATTCTAGCTCGGAATGCGACACGCCCACCCAGGCCACCTCATGGCCCCGGCGCCACCCCGCGCGTCATCATCCCGACAATCGTCTCCAAAATGCGCGGCTCCAGCCCTTCGGTGTGCCCCTTGTCCAGACGCATCACGTCGGCCACCACACGACCGTCCGCGCAGTTCGGGTACTCATACACTTGCGCAGTGCCCGGCCGTGGCAACAGACCCCACTCGCGGGTGCCCGGACTCTGGCTGCCGCTGTCGTGCGTCCTGCCCGCCTCCGTATCGATCACATCCTCCCGGCGCACACGGGCCTCACACTGATATTTCTGTGCCAGCGTGGAGGTGTCGGGTAACGCTACTATTTCATACTCACCGATGGCGAAGATGTGTGAAAAATCACAGGTCGGGTCACCTGCTGGCGCTGTGGCCGGGGCAACGGTCGGCGTCGCGGCTGTGGCAGCAGATGCCGCCGCATTCGCCTGAGTCGGGCGGCCGGCATTCGGGGAACGCGGTGCCACACCACCCAGACGCCCGCCGGACAGACTCAGGAAACCATCCACCTTGTCGGCAAAGAACTCAGTGCACACGATGCGGCGCGACGTCATGCCACCCTGCGAGTGCCCCGCCAGCCAGAAGGCACGGACATTGTCCTCACCCACGGCGCCAAACACGGCGTTGACCACATTGTGCAGATACTGATCGTCCTCCTCGCGCCAGCGCCGCGCAGGAGAGTGAGGTGTCGCGATCACCAGACGGTATTTCTCCTTCAGCTCCCATGCCGGAAAGTAGGGGCGCTGATAGTGCTCGCTGGAACCGGCGCCGTGCAGATTGAGAATCACCGTGACATCTTCGCCCGGCTGCAGATCGCAGGGGTAGTCGAGCACAAACGTGCGACTCGTGCCGGGTTCGCTCACCGGCTGGTCCGTGACCGCCGTGCAGGAGGCCCCGAGCAATTGCACTGGTTGCTGAGCTGAGGCGGGGAGGCTTAACGCCAGTACTGTTGGCACGGTGAGAGTAGCGAGCAGTTTGATTGGCACAACGTACGAATGGGTCATCGCGGCGGGCTCCTTTTGGTGTTGTTGCGAAGGAGTAAACCCTATCGGCGGCAAATGCTCCAGAGCGGTTGAGCTCGCCGAGAGGGGGGCCTGACGATTGCGAATCGGCGATGCAGCTCAACCCGTGAAAGTCGCCACATACAACTGCTCCACCTGCTCTCTTGCCCACGGCGTGCGGCGCAGAAATTTCAACGTGGATTTCACGGAAGGGTCATTTTTGAAGCAGTTGATACTGATTCTCAGCGCAAGCTGTTCCCACCCGTAATGATCCACAAGTTTCACGACCACATTCTCGAGAGTGAGGCCGTGCAATGGGTTTTTTGGTTGTTCCCCAGCCATTTTTACAGATCTCCCGCATTCAGTTTATCGATCGATGTCATAGCTTAAATGAACTTATAAGTAATTATCGATTGCCTTATTGTATCGGTCACCAAAGAACCCAATCATCCAACAGGAAATTTCAATGCGTAATTACACGATACCCTTAGCCGCAGCGATAGCCATGGCGATGTCACCAATGGTGGTGACCAATACTGCATATGCTCAGAGTGCCAATGCTCCCACAAATGAGTACTGGTGGCCCAATCGTCTGAGCCTTGATCCTCTACGTACGAATTCCCTCGCGTCCAATCCGCTGGGTGCAGACTTCAACTACGCCGAAGAGTTTGCAAGTCTCGACCTGGAGGCTGTGAAGCGTGACCTCATAGAAGTGATGGCAACATCTCAGGATTGGTGGCCATCCGACTACGGTAATTATGGCCCTTTCTTCATCCGGATGTCGTGGCATAGCGCAGGTACCTACCGCGTCGCTGACGGCCGCGGCGGCTCCGACGGTGGCATGCAGCGCTTTGCCCCGCTCAACAGCTGGCCTGACAACACCAACCTCGATAAAGCCCAGCGCCTTCTATGGCCGGTGAAAGAGAAGTACGGCCAGAAAATTTCCTGGGCAGACCTCATGGTCATGGCGGGCACCGTCGCGATGGAGTCGATGGGTATGGAAATCTATGGCTTTGCTGGTGGCCGTGTCGACGCCTGGGAGCCTGAAGAGGTGAATTGGGGGCCCGAAGGCGAGTGGCTCGGTGACGAACGCTACTCAGGCGACCGCGAGCTGGAGAATCCCCTTGCTGCCGTGCAGATGGGCCTGATCTACGTAAACCCTGAAGGCCCAAATGGCGTGCCTGATCCGCTGGCGGCTGCTCGCGATATTCGCGAGACTTTCGCCCGCATGGCGATGAATGACGAAGAAACTGTCGCGCTCATAGCCGGTGGCCACACCTTCGGCAAGGCGCA
Source organism: uncultured Gammaproteobacteria bacterium (assembly GCA_903876785.1). GTDB lineage: Bacteria > Pseudomonadota > Gammaproteobacteria > Pseudomonadales > Pseudohongiellaceae > UBA5078. The sequence continues at coordinate 6,128 of CAIRBI010000355.1, read as the reverse complement.
TGGTGCCTCTCGTCCCACAGGAAATGTCGGGGTTGAGCCGGAAGCCGCCAGCATCGAACAGCAAGGGTTGGGCTGGCAGAATACCCATGGCAGCGGCAACGCCGGTGACACCATCACCAGCGGACTGGAAGGAGCCTGGACTGTAGCGCCCACGGCGTGGACCAACAACTTCTTCGAGAATTTGTTCGGCTACGAGTGGGAACAGACCCGAAGTCCGGCAGGTGCCGTGCAGTGGAAACCTACGGACGCTTCCGCAGCGAATCTGGTCCCGGATGCGCATGATCCGGCCAAGCGTCACGCGCCAATGATGCTGACGACCGATCTCGCACTCCGCTTTGACCCGGCCTATGGTGAAATATCCAGGCGCTTCCTGGAAAACCCGGACGAGTTCGAGCAGGCCTTTGCCAAGGCCTGGTTCAAACTGACACACAGAGACTTGGGGCCGCGCACACGCTATCTGGGCGATTTGGCACCGCAAGATGAACTGATCTGGCAAGACCCTGTTCCCGCAGTGGACCACGCGCTGATCGATACACAGGATATCGCCGGCCTCAAGTCCACCATCCTTGCGTCCGGTCTAACCACCGGAGAGCTGGTGAGAACCGCGTGGGCCTCAGCGGCCACCTTCCGTAGCACGGACATGCGTGGTGGTGCCAACGGCGCTCGCGTTCGTCTCGCTCCGCAAAACGGCTGGGCAGTGAATCAGCCAGATGAACTGGAGAAAGTGCTCGGCGTGCTGGAAGGCGTACAAGGTAACTTCAACGGCGCGCAGTCCGGCGGCAAGAAGGTCTCGATGGCTGACTTGATCGTGCTGGCAGGAGCCGCCGCCATTGAACAGGCCGCCGAGAGCGCGGGCCATGAAGTGGAGGTGCCTTTCACCGCAGGCCGCACTGACGCCTCGCAGGATCAGACTGACGTGAACTCGTTCGCGGTGCTGGAGCCCAAGGCTGATGCCTTCCGCAACTACATCGAAGAAGGGCATCCACGCGCACCGACCTCGGCGCTGATTGAACGCGCCACCCTGCTGAGGCTGACGGTTCCGGAAATGACCGTTCTGGTTGGCGGCATGCGCGTTCTGGATGCGAACGTGGCTCACTCTCAGCATGGCGTATTTACCGAGCAGCCTGGCACCTTGAGCAACGACTTCTTCGTGAATCTGGTGGACATGTCGACAGTGTGGGCACAGTCCTCTTCATCCGAAGGAGTCTACGAGGGACGAGACCGTGCGAGTGGTGAACTGAAATGGACAGCGACACCCGTGGACCTGATCTTCGGCTCGAACACTGAGCTGCGTGCGGTTGCAGAAGTTTACGCAACCAACGATGGCGAAGCGAAGTTTGTGCAGGACTTTGTCGCAGCATGGAACAAGGTGATGAATCTTGACCGCTTCGACCTGATGTAATTCCTGATCTGAGGATGTGAAACGGTAGCGCCGTTTCACATCCTTATTGCCAGCACAGTTCGGCATTTCAACGCCGGATTGAAAATGCTAGAGTCTGAGTCTCCAAGCGGAAATTTCAAAACTCAATGCAGATCAGAGCGCGGCAATAAGAAATGACAGGAAATTTGATGCACAAATTTTCATCACGCACAGTATTTGATATTTCTTCTTTCGCAGCGGGCGCAAGCCTCTCCCTGCTTTTTTTCGTAAGCCCGGTGTTTGCCCAGGACGTGAACGGCGCCTCCCTCAACGGCAGCACAACGCTGGGCGCGGGATTTCTGCCGGACCCTTACGTCACCGCTATCGAACCCGGTGGTACCACCGCGGTGACAGATTTGGGCGCTGGTTGCAGTGGCTACATTTACGCAACCGCTCCGGATTTTGAACTGGTGCTCGACAGCCAGACCGCTCTCATCGGCATATTTGTCTCCGCGAGCATTGATACGACACTGGTGATCAACGACCCCAATGGCAAGTGGATTTGTAACGATGACAACGCCGAGGCAGGAGGAAACAACCCAGGAGTCTCCCTGGTGAATCCTGCGCAAGGAACGTATGACATCTGGGTGGGCACTTATGAAGAGGCTGTCACCGGAGCAACGGGCAACCTGATTATTACAGAGTATGCGGCATCGCAGTGGGCAGGACTGGAAATCAATGGCGCGACCAATGGTGCAGCCGTCGACACCTACACGGACACAAGCGACAGCAATACCGACGAGGAAACCGCTTCGGCCGAAGAGGTTGAGTGTCTTGATGACTTCAATCAGTATATGGTCGACCTCGGCGAATTCCAGTCCACCGTTTATCAGGCCGATATAAACTTCGTCTGTGGTGACGGTGATGTGTGCCGCGCTGGAACACATAGTCCCAGCTATTACTATGCGTTGGGTGAGGCCTGCGATCTTCTTCTTGGCCCCTTTGAAAACGCCAAGCAAGCGTGTCTAAACTTTCCGGACATGGACAGCCTCTTTTACCCAGAGATGTGTCGCTGAGAGTTCGGGCACATCTTCGCAACGGCGGTGGCGAAAATTTTGTGCCCGGTCATCGTCACTTCTCCAGCTTGAGTAGCCGCTGCAAAGCCTAGTTGGCAATCGCCGCCGCACCCGCGATTGACACCTGTTCGTCCTCGACGCCTCTCGCACCACTGGCTGTGACCGCGCCAATTCTTTCACCGTTGAGCATGACCGGCACACCGCCTGCGAAGGTAACGCCATTCGGCACTTCGGCAATTTCCCCGGCCTGCAGCTTGCGGCCATATTCGCCGGAAGACAGCCCAGTCGTGGTGACCACCAGAGCCTTGGCCAGCGCGATTTCATAGGAGCGGGCAGAGGCTCCATCCATGCGATGAATCATTACAGGAAGCCCCGCAGCATCTGCGACCAGAATGGTGAGGTTCCAGTTATTGGCCCGCGCTTCAGCCAACGCCGCTGTCATTGCTCGCTCCGCCATGTCGTAGGTCAGTGCGGCGGGAGCCGGGGTTTCCGCAGCCATGCTGAGGGATGAAAGGGCAACGCTGCACAGTAGCGCCATGCCGGACAAGAATTTCTTCATCATTCGAATTACTCCAGTGATTGGTTTGTGATCAGTTATATCGATAGCATAGACCAGCGAGCCCGTCCGATTTGTTCGACGCGACCTCAAAGCACCGCATCCAGCGCCTTAATGTCGGACTCCTGCCGAATGAGCTGCCACAGCACCTCCGCCTCGGGGTGACGCTGGCGCAGGTAGTTGACCCACTGACGGATGCGCCCAATGCGATCGCGCGGTGAGAGCACGGCGCTGAGCTGGCGCCAGAAGTCGCTCAATAAAGGCTCGATGCTGACCCACGGTGAATCCAGAGGGCAATTGTCGCGGATCTGCTGCGCCAGAGACGGCATGCGCACAGCACCGCGCCCCAGCATCACATCGATGGTGCCCGTCGCCGCCACACAGCGGTGATAGTCCTCCACCGAGCAGATGTCGCCATTGGCAATCAGCGGAATGCGGATGTGCTCGCGAATGCGCGCCAGTTCGTGCCAGTGCGCGGGGGGCGCGTAGCCTTGGCGACGCGTGCGGGCATGCACCGTCAGCTCGGTCGCTCCGGCGGCCTCGATGGCGGCGGCATTCTCCAGCATCAGCGACGTATCATCAAACCCCAGCCGCATCTTCGCCGACACCACCACGTTTGCAGGCAGCGCCGCACGCACGGCGCTCACCACGCGGTACAGGCTCTCCGGCTCCTGCAGCATGATCGCGCCGCCGTTGCGACGATTGACCGTTTTACTGGGGCAGCCAAAGTTGATGTCGATGCCGTAGGAGCCCAGCTCGATGGCGCGCAGCGCATTGGCCGCCATCGCCTCGGCATCGCTGCCCAGCAGCTGCACACGCACAGGAGTGCCGGAGTCCGTGCGCCCGCCGTTCATCAGCTCCGGACACATGCCGTAGAGCACCCTGTCGGGATAGGGCCGATCCACCACCCGCACGAACTCCGATACGCTCCAGTCGAAGCCACCTTGAGCGGTGATCAGGCGCCGCAGATGCACGTCGGCGAGGCCTTCCATGGGAGCGAGAATAATGCGCATAGGCAGAGTGCTATCCATTTAATAAGAACCCGGCAGCGCCTTCTCAAGTGCCGCATTCATTTCGTACACGCCATTGTCATACCCTGCATCCGTGAAGGCTTGCCGGTATCCCTGCAGATGCGCCTCGCCGGTGTAAAGGAGCTCTGGCACCAGCGTGCTCGGAATCTGCAGATTCGTCGGTTCATCCCAGGCCTGCTTGCAGCCGGCGACATCCTTCGCATGGAACGTCCTGCAACGCGCCGGCCTGACCGCGTAAATCGAGCACTTGCCATCATCCAGAAACGCGCACTTGCGGTTCGCTGTCAGTTGCTCCTCGCGGCCCAAACCACGCAGGGCATTGGCGTTTTCTGCAACGTCGTCCTGCAGTCGCTTCGCCCGCTCGGGACTGAAATTCTCGTGGACATAATCCACGATCTGGAGCACTTCTTCAGAACGCACTTCCACTTTGAAGTAGCAGCAGTACCAACATCCGGCCTGGCAAGCGACGCCTGCAGAGGCCGTTGACGTGATCAATCTGGCCATATGGTCCTGCCGCTGCTGGCTCGCGGACAGCGCCTGCTGCCATCCCAGCGTCTTGATATCTGCGGAGGTCAGCGCGTGTTCGCGCCGGGTGATCTCATCGAAGAGTTGCTGGGGGATGCTTGGGGGCAACTGGGGCTCCATAAAAGACGTCATATGAGTGCGAGAAAAGGCTGCACAGCCAACAAGTATTGCAGTGCGCGCACATGCCAAAGGTCATATGCATTCTGCTCGGAGCGCTCTCAATCCGCACATCATAAAAATCGATGCGTTCAAAAATATACGTGATGAGAGATTGGCGCTCCAAACGATTGCTAATAGCCTGACCAAAACGCCGCACCATCCTCCAGCACAAACCAACCCAGCGCTGCGCAATTGACCACCACGCTCAACCAGAAAATCACGAGGAATTCCATCTTCGCCGACTTGTGACGAAACAGTCGCTGCGCGATCAGTGCGCCCGGCCAGCCACCGAGCAGGCTCATGAAGTGCAGAGTGCGCTCCTGTGTCCGCCAGCGACGATTGCGCGCGGAAGACTTGTCGTAGGCATAGGCGCTGAAAGTGACCAGGCTCATCAATGTGTAGATTATCGGAACCTGCAAAGGTATCCGTCCAAGCACAGTGAGAACCCCGACAATCACCAGAAAGACTACCGCCACGATGAAGCCTGTGAGCAGGCCGGAGCGACTGGTCCTGCGGCCGCGGGTGCCACGGGAATTGCTCATTGTTCGCGAGTCCATTCGAGATGAAGTTGGCGAGGGTGTCTTCAATGCGCAACTAACCGCCTGCGTTCAAGGAAGCGCATCGCAATCGTCGACTATCAACGCTGCTTCGGATGCGCCAGCAACCACTCGACAAGTTGCGCCCCATAGGTCTCGGACACGACAGGCACGTGCGTGCCGCCCGAGATGGTCCACAGCTCCGCTGAGCCGCCGCGTTTGCACCCCGCTGCAAATTTCAGCACGCCGGTCTCGTAGCCTGGCAGGCTGCCCTCCAGGTCCCGCATCTCCCGCGACACACCCGGTCGTCGGCAACCGTTGTAATCGGCCCAACGCTCCACGGTGCCACGTGCACTTGGATAGCGCACCTCCTGAATCGCGTCGCCCTGGAAGGCGATGGTCTCATCGTTGGTGCCGTGAATCTGCAGCATGTGCACAGGGAAGGGCGGCGGGTCCCGCTGTTCCAAATGATTAGCACCCGCCATGCTGATCACCGCCGCGATCACATCAGAGTGCTCATAGGCCATGCGCAGCGACATGAAGCCGCCATTGGAATGGCCGATGACGTAGACGCGGTCTGGGTCAATGGGATAGCTCGCCTTGATCTCGTCGATGATGTGGAGGAGGTACTCACTGTCATCCACCGGACTGTTCTCAAAGTTGCAGCAGGCGTCGGTGGCGTTCCAGAACGGGTTCTGACGACCGCCCGCCTCGCGTGTGCCATCCGGCGACGCCAGCACAAATCCATAGTCCTCTACCAAACCGCCCAGTCCCCAGTAGTCGGTGATGCTCTCTCCGCTGGAGGTGTAGCCGTGCAGCAGGACAATAAGCGGCATATCTGTTGCATTGCGGTAATCCTCGGGCGCACTGACCAGCACAGGCCCT
>CAIRBI010000354.1 GCA_903876785.1 uncultured Gammaproteobacteria bacterium | reverse complement strand
CGATGCCGATGGCTATTGCGCAGGATGTGAGAGACAGCAGTGGCAGTCTTGTTGGGCGTATTTCAGAAAACGAGGTTCGTAGTTCCAGCGGGTCGCTCCTTTACAGATTTAATGGAAATGAAGTGCGCACCAGAAGCGGCAGTATTTATTTGCGTATTGACGGTACTGACATAAGAAACGCGAGCGGTAGCCTCATCGGTCGATTTGACGGAAGATATGTCAGAAGTGCCAGTGGCTCGTTAGTCGGCCGAGTTGAAGGAAACGAAGTGCGCAGTGCCAGTGGTTCTTTGATTGGGCGTATAGATGGACTCAGTGGAAGACAGGCAGCCGTGTTTTTCTTTTTTCTTCGTTAAAGCGCAAGTCCATGATTGAGCGCTGGGAGTTCCTGATGCTGCACACCTTGCCCGATGCCCCTCTTGATATCATCGGCGACATCCATGACGAGTTAGAGGCTCTGAACGCGCTTCTACACCATTTGGGTTATAGACACGATGGTTCCCACCCCCAAGGCCGCCAGTTGGTCTTTGTCGGAGATCTGTGTGATCGTGGTCCCGACAGTCCCGGTTTCATCGCGCTCGTTCGGCGTTTGGTCGAGGCAGAACGAGCGCAGGCGGTCCTTGGTAATCATGAAATCAATCTGCTTCGTGGTGAGTGTAAGGAGGGTCATAACTGGTTCTGGAATGAAGTGAGTGCCAAAGATCATAAGTATGAACCTTATGCCAGAGCGGCCTCATCAGAAAAGCAGGGCCTTCTGAGTTTCCTCGAGCAATTGCCGCTGACACTGCATCGAGACGGCCTTCGCGTAGTGCATGCGGCGTGGGATGACGTGGCTCTGCGGCAAGTGCTTGCGCGGCCAGGGCTCTCGCCCCAAACGCTTTTTTCCGAATGGGATCAGGCAATCGATGATCATTTGGAACATAGCGGTCTGCTTGCCGCCAGTAAAGCTGAGGTGGCCGTTTGGCGACATGCGCTCACTGACATTGGGAATACTTTGCCATTGCTGGAAGCGACAGGCCGCTGCGAGGAGCAGCGCCAGACGGGTAACCCTTTACGCGTCCTGACGTCCGGTATCGAGCGCCGGGCCAGTGAGTCATTTTTCGGCAGTGGGCAATGGCGGTTCGTTGATCGAGTCAAATGGTGGGACCACTACCACCATGCAACCCCCGTGGTCGTTGGTCACTATTGGCGGTCGTTTAAAACGACGAATGGCCACCAGAATCGCAATTCAAAGATCGATCCTGATTTATTTGAGACTGTTCCGTCCAATCACTGGCATGGAGCACGGGGCAATGTGTTTTGCGTGGATTTTTCAGTTGGCCGTCGTTATCAAGAACGCTCTGCTGGAAAAGAGCAGCAGTTCAGCTCACGCCTTGCGGCTCTTCGCTGGCCCGAGCGTACCCTGGTGCTGGACAGCGGCGAGATGTTGGCGACAGGAGGTTATGGTGGTTAAGCCGATTAATAGGCGGTCAAATATGCTGCCCATTTACCCTGATGCGTTGATCGCCGAGGAGCGCGATATCTTGGTCAAGCAGGCCTTCTCCGCACTGCGTTCAAAACTGTATTGCATGGATGAGATCGATTGTATTTTTTGATAAAGAGGATGTTCATTAGTGTATTCCTACCGGATTCGATGGGGTGAAAGCCTCGACTTGAGGCTGCCTGTTTTGAGATCGATTGTTTACAGCGTCAGGCCGTTGCTTTCCGATGACCGAAGCTTTTTATTGTTGGAGAACCCTCTCGAAAGTTATAGACAGCATGAAATCACTCTTATCAAGTTCGTCCTAGATCCTGAAGATTTCGCTGATGGGATATTTGCATTGATCGATTGTGGGCAAAAACACGATCTGGCGACAGCCTTGATGAATCTTTATGCTCTACCCAAACAAAGTGAAAGCGATGCTCAACATAAATAAGAAGGGTTTGATGCAGGAGTTGCGTCGGACATTCAGGCTGGACTGGACTGGAATCCATGGTGCGCCTCACTGGGCTCGTGTAAGGCATTGCGGTCTTATGCTTTCTAATTTATCCGGAGCTGATCTCCTCGTCGTTGAGTTATTTGCCTTTCTTCATGATTCTCATCGGCAAAATGATTTTCGTGATCCGCAGCACGGCGGTCGGGCGGCAGACTATGCGTTATCTTTGAATGGCAGTTATTTCTTGTTGAACCGTCTACAGATGGATAAGTTGCACTACGCAATTTCCGCTCACAGTGATGGCGAAGTGCATGATGATGTAACGATACAGACCTGTTGGGATGCTGACCGCTTGGATCTTTGGCGAGTTGGTAAAACGCCCGATCCGAAGTATTTGTCGCATTTTGGCAGGCAATTAATTGAACCCGCGAAGTTTGCTCACCCTTTTAGTCTATAACAATGCCGTTTGTAGACTCTGATCAGTTGGTGAATAAAACAATAAAATGAGCAGCTAAACATGCCCTCCAACCTCGCCAGAGTCTTCATCTCCTCCACCTTCCGCGACTTCACGGAGGAGCGCGACTTGCTGGTTAAACGGATCTTCCCAGCCCTGCGCGCAAAACTGCGCGAACGTCTGGTAGACCTGGTAGAGGTTGACCTTCGCTGGGGCATTACCCCCGAGCAATCCGAACGCGGCGAAGTGCTGCCGATCTGCCTGGCCGAAATCGACCGCTCAAGGCCAGATCTGTCCGATGGTACCGCACTGGATCGCCCCTGGTTTGTCTGCATGCTGGGTGATCGCTATGGCTGGGTGCCTGCTGCCAACCACTATGATCTGGCACTCATCGAGCAACGGCCCTGGCTGGCGGAGCATCAGGGCGGCAAGAGCGTCACTGAGTTGGAGATCCTGCACGGTGTGCTCAACAATCCGGCCATGGCGGGGCGCGCGTTCTTCTTTTTCCGCGCCGCTGCCTATTCGCAGGCCAAAGGTGGCGATTATGTGTCGTCTGATCCCGTCGATATTCACCGCCTGACAGCGCTCAAAGACCATATTCGCCAAAGCGGTCTGCCTGTAATGGAGGATTACCCCGATCCCGCTGCCATGGCCACACGCCTGGAAGCAGTCCTGTGGCAGGCTCTGGATGCCGCTTTTCCTGCGGACGAGCTGCCCGATGACTTTACCCTTGAGCAGCGTCGCCACGAGGCCTACGCCGCCCCGAGGCGCAGGCTTTATTTGGGCGGCGAACGCTACCAACAGGCCATCGATGCCGCGCTGGCCGATGGCGCCCAGCGAGTACTGATCAGCGGCCAGTCGGGTGGCGGCAAAAGCGCACTGCTGGCCAACTGGCTGGCCCACCATGCCGCTGCCCATGCCGAGCAGCACGTGCATGCCTACTACCTCGGCGCCAGCAGCGACGCCACCGATCCAGTGCACCTGGTGCGCCATCTGCTGGAGCATATCCGCCGTTTGATCCAAAGCGAGGAAGCCATCGCGGATGATCCGAAGGCACTGCTGGACAGCTTGCCCACCTGGCTGGCCTATGCCGCCGCCCATGGCGGGCTGCACAACAGCCGCTGGGTGATCGTGCTCGATGGCCTCAACAACCTCGCCAGCCTGCGCGATCTGCGCTGGCTGCCCGCCTTCCTGCCGGAACGCGTGCACCTGGCAGTGTCCTGCCTGCCGGGGGAAGTGGAGACGGCCCTGCGCAGCAAGGGTGACTGGCACGAGATTGCTGTCACGCCGCTCGATGCCAGCGCCAGCCAGCGCCTGCTGCGTGAGTACCTGGGTGCCTACAACAAAACCCTGCCACCAGCGCTCGAAGCCCGCGCGCTCGCGCATCCCCTGGCGCAAGTGCCGATCTTCCTGATCACCCTGGCAGAAGAGCTGCGCCTGTTCGGCAGCCACGAAACCCTAGCGGAGCGGCTGGATGAGTGCCTTGATAGCCGCACGGTGGACGATCTGTTCGAAAGGGTGCTGGCACGCCTGGAAGACGATTGCGGCAAGCGTGCCGTGCGCGAGGTGATGACTACCCTCTGGGCCAGTCGGGCCGGTCTCAGCGAGCAGGAGATTCAGGCGATTACCGGGCTCTCGCCCCTTGCCTGGGCCAGCATTCGTTATGGGCTCGACAGCGCCTTGCTCGAAAGCGGCGGGCGCATCAGCTTTGCCCACGACTACCTGCGCATCGCCGTCTCCGATCGCTACCTGGCCGGCAATGGCGAACTGGCTGACAGTAGCCAGAACCCCCTGGCAATCACCCGCCGACGCCGCGCACATGCACGTCTGGCGCGCTGGTTTGATGACCGGCAAAAAGCTGACGAAGCAGGCGAGCTAAAAGAAGGTGACTACACTGTGACGGCCGAGCGCGCCGCCGAGGAAATCCCTTGGCAATGGCAGGCGACAAAAAACTGGAAGCAGCTCAAAGCCGTGCTGACGCGCCGGGAAATGTTTGAAGCCATGATGAAGCATCGGGACCAGTATGAATTGCTGGGCTACTGGTTGCAGATTGAGGCGCAGCAGGCTGGGCGGATGGAGAAGGCTTACCAGCGTGCTTGGACGCGGTGGGGGATGGATACTGAGGCTGAGGAGACGGGGAATCTTGCGGGGGAGCTGTCTGCGTTTCTGAGGGAAAGTGGGCGTATTCAAGGAAGCTTTGTAAGATTTCTGGCAGAGATTGCACTGGCGATAGCGGAGAAGGCGCAGGGCCCGGAGCACCCGGATACGTGCAGACGCCTGAACAATCTAGCCATGTTGCTTGAAGCACAGGGCAAGTACGTCGCTGCCGAGCCCTTGTTGCGGTGTGCACTGGTGACTGCAGAAAAGACCGAAGGCCCTGAGCACCCAGAGACGGGCAAGTGTCTGAGTAATCTGGCCATATTGCTCCATAATCAGGGCCACTATGCCGCCGCTGAGTCCTTGGCGCGACGTGCGCTCGCCATAGCAGAGAAGACCGAAGGCCCTGAGCACCCGGATACAGGCCGAGGATTGAACAATCTGGCCAATTTGCTCAATGATCAGGGCGACTATGCCGCCGCCGAGCCCTTGTATCGTCGTGCACTGGCGATTGCGGAAAAGGCGCAGGGCCCCGAGCACCCGTCTACGGGCACAAGCCTGAACAACCTGGCCATGCTGTTTAAAGCACAGGGCGACTATGCCGCCGCCGAGCCCTTGTATCGGCGTGCGCTGGCGATTGCGGAGAAGGCGCAGGGGCCCGAGCACCTGTCTACGGGCACACGCCTGAACAATCTGGCCAATTTGCTCAAAGATCAGGGCCACTATGCCGCCGCCGAGCCCTTGTCTCGGCGTGCTCTGGCGATAGCTGAGAAGGCGCAGGGCCCCGAGCACCGGGATACAGGCTTACGATTGAACAATCTGGCAGTGCTGCTCAAAGCACAGGGCGACTAT
>CAIRBI010000353.1 GCA_903876785.1 uncultured Gammaproteobacteria bacterium | reverse complement strand
GTCGGACGCGCCCCGACCGCCGTGCATGAACGCCTGGCCCTGCGCCTGTGCGACTGGTTGTGCGAGCAGGTGTTCGGCCTCGGTCTGCTGCACGCCGATCCGCACCCCGGCAATCTGGCCTGGACCGATTCAGGCGAGCTGGTGGTGTATGACTTCGGTGCCGTGTACCCAGTCGAGCCGGCGCTGCTCGATGCCTATGTGCAGCTGTTTGCCGCCCTGCGCGGGCCACGCAGCGATGCACTGGAGCCGGCCTTCCAGGCACTCGGCGGGCGCCAGACCGACAGTCCGGCACCGCATGCCCTGTACGCGCGCATTCACAAACTGTTGCATCCGCTGCTGCAACCGGGCGCGCACTGGGACTTCCGCGGCGCGGCCATGCACCAGCAATTGATGGAACTGCTCCCGCCGCTGATGGCCGCCCTCGGCAGCCTGCAACCGGCCCCCGGGACCCTGCTGGTCAACCGTACGCTGGAAGGCCACTACTGGAACCTCTACCGCCTCGGCGCGCGCCTGCCAGTGGCTGACATCCTCGCGGGCCATATCAGCCGCTGGACGGCGCTGCGATCGGTCTCGCGTGGCTGTTGATCCTCTGGCCGAGGAACGCGGCGTCAAAAACCGAAATCATAGGTGACGCGCAAGCCGAACTCGCTGGCGTCGTTGCTGAGCATGACCAGCACATAATCGCCGGTATTCAGGCGTCCTTGGTCATAGCGCTCATCCGTGACATTGCGTCCATAAGCACTCAGGGTCCAGTTTCCTGCAGCCGGGGTGTAGGTGGCATCAAGGTTCAGCAGGCTGCGTGAATCGATGCCTGTGAAGCGACCTGCGTCGGGGGTGGGTTCGCCGTACATCTCGTCGCGGTACGACCAGTCGGCGCGTAGCAGCAGTCGCCCGCCATCAGCGAGCGGGATGGTGTACTCGGGGCTGATCGAGGCAGTCCATTCGGGTGTCAGCGGTGCCACCGCGACCGGGTCATCCACGTCTACGTGGATGTATCCCAGCGAGGCATGCACCCGGAAACGCTCCCCCAGCAGCAGCGTGCTCTCCCACTCAACCCCCGCTGAATCCTGGTCGACGATGATATTGCGTGTATCAAAGCCGACGCCCGAACTCGTGTTTACCTGGTAGGGCAGATCTTGATATTGGGTGTAAAACAGCCCCAGGCTCATGCTGAGTTGCTCGAGCGGGCGGCCCTTGAGTCCGACTTCGTAGTTCTGGGCAGTGACGTTGTCGCCGGCCACGAAGCAGTTGTCGGCGCTGAGGTTGCCAGGTTCGCCGATCTGCAGGTCGCCGAACAGGCAATAGGCGCGCGGTGGGAACTGCCCGGACTGGTAGCCGTTTTGCAGCGAGCCATACAGGCTCATACGCTCGCTCAAAGCATAGACACCGGAGAACTCCCAACTGGTTTCTGACCAGTCGCGGGCACCGTGCGCGGAGATGAAGTTGTTGATGTCGACGAAGGCGTCTTTTTCGTCCCGCGTGAAACGCAGGCCGCCGGCCAGGCGCAGGCGCTCGGTCAGCTGGTACCCCAGGTTTCCGTAGATGGCTGTGCTGCTGACCGATTGATCCAGGTAATAGGTGCCTGGGTCGCCGAGGAATACGTTCGGATCCTGAACATTGGCGCCGTCCTCTTCGAAATAATACAGGCCTGCGACAAAATCCCAGCGGTCGTAAATGCCGCGCAGCTGGAACTCGGCGGATGTTTGGTCCGCCTCGCCATCCTCGGGAAACGCCAGATAATTTTCAAACAGGCCATCATCATCCAGACCGGCCTCGTATTCGGAATGGCGGTCGCTGTAAATGAGCTTGCTGCTGAGGTAATCCGAGATCGCCCATTCCGCTGTCAGCGCGACGCCATGCGAGGAATTGGTGACTGCGGTCAGATCCGCCTGAGCGGTGTTGTTGTCGTAGGGGTCGGCGGCG
>CAIRBI010000352.1 GCA_903876785.1 uncultured Gammaproteobacteria bacterium | reverse complement strand
TCTCCGGGTCGATGAACTGCAGCGCGGCGCTGCCGTCGCTCAGGATCAGCTGGCTGCCATCATAGGTCAGCCCCCAGCCCTCGGTCGGATGGTAGTGTGACGTGATGCTGTCGAAGGTCGCCAGGTCGTAGACAAAGACGAGGTTGGATTGCCAGGTCAGCTGGAAAATCTTGTCGCCAACGATGCTGATGCCCTCACCGAAATATTCCTTGGCGAGCCGTTTGCTCTTGAGCACCTTGCCATCAGCGAGGTTGATCTGGCTGAGCGAGGAGCGCCCCTCCAACCCGGTGCCCTCGTACAGATAGCCCTCATGGACCTGCAATCCCTGCGTGAAGGAGCTGATGTTATGTGGATAGGTCGCGACGACCTTGTAATCAAAGACGGGAACGGCGGCCTGCGCCTGCGCGGCAATCAGCAAGGCCACCACACACAAACCTGTCGCTCTCATGAAATCCATAACACCTTCTTTCCTGCTCAGCCCGCTCCTGCCCCTTTGAACGTTCAGGGCCTGACGCGAATATATTTGACCAGACGCTCACGTCCGACTTCGCCAGAGTATATGTTGCCCTCCAGATCCACACCAAGGAATTCCACACCTGTGCCCACCGCCACTTCGCGGTCGGGAATGAAGGCCGTCACCCAGCCGGACGATGCCGGGGTAATGCGGATACCGCGTTCCCAGCCGGGGTTCCAGTTCTCGTCGGACATGCCATCGCCGGCATAGAGAATGTCGTTGTGATCGACGAACACGGTGCTCGGTCTGCCCAGCTGCGTCCAGACTTTGAGCAACTTGCCGTCCTGATTGAATATCTGCGTGCGGTTGTTGCCTCGATCAGCCACGATGATGCGACCCTGCTTGTCGATGGTGATGCCGTGCGGATCGTTGAAACGGCCGGGATCACCGCTGCGGGATTCCGGCCCGCCGCCTATCTGCAACAGAAAAGTACCATCGGGAGCAAACTTGACGATACGGTTATTGCCACCGCGATGCCCATCCGCAATCCAGATATCACCGTTCGGCGCCACCACCACATCGGCCGGGCCATTGAAGTGACGCTCGTCGGCGCCCGCCACACCGGCCTCGCCGAGGGTCATCACCACCTCCCCTGACTGATTCAGCTTGAAGACCTGATGGCCGAGGCCGCGTTTAGCCCCCTCGATCAGCCGCTCATCACCCACCGGTGCGCCCTCGGTTACCCACAGGAAGCCCTCGTGATCCAGAAAGAAACCATGCGGCCACGAGAACAGCCCCGCGCCAAAACTGTCGACGACATTGCCATCGAGATCGAATTTCAGGATGGGGTCGACTTCGGGATGCAACGCACAATGATTCTCACCACAGCGCGACAATACCCAGAGATGCTGACGATCCGGGTCAGGAAACACACCACTGGGCACACCGATCTTTTGTCCCTCGGGCATCCTCACCCAATCGTACTGAGCATGGTAGGGGTTATCGGCGACGTTCTGGGCGTGCGCTGCGGCCGCAAGCACCACCGCGGCAATGATAAACAAGTAGGCGATCAGTCTGCGTTGCAGGACTGCAACGAATCGCGTGAAAGGATGCATGGCGGACTCCTGAAGATTGTTCTTGTTGTTGTCGTCGGCCGTGCGATTGTCACACGGCAGGGCGTCCTTTAAACTCCAGATCAGTTCATCGGGCCGGTACATCGGCGCGCTTCATCGTGAGAGAAAAGAGAAGAAATGGCAAGCCACTGTCTGTTCTGCAAGATCGCCGCTGGCGAGATACCCTCCACGCGCGTCTATAGCGACGACGAGCTTTACGCGTTTCGTGACATCAACCCAGGCGCCCCGCAACACATCCTGTTGATCACGCGCAAACACATCCTGAGCGTAGCCGCACTGGAAGAAGACGACAGCGCGTTGATGGGCAGGCTGATGCTGCGAGCACGCAAGATTGCCGAACAGGAAGGGTTTGCGGAGGATGGTTTTCGCTGCGTCTTCAACACCGGCGTCGATGGCGGACAGACGGTTCATCACATCCATCTGCACATTCTGGCCGGGCGGCATCTGAGCTGGCCACCGGGGTGATGCCTTCCTCTGCTGTGGGAGCGGGCCTGCCCGCGATCAGCTTTGAGTAAAACGCAATTCAATCGCTGGCAGGCCCGCTGCCACAGGGTTCAGGGTTTGTGGCTAGAGCAAGGATCGCAGGCTCTCGCGCGTCGGCGCAAAGACGCCTTTCTCGGTGATCAGCGCTGTCACCAGCCGTGCTGGCGTCACATCGAAGCCGAAGTTGTTGATCGCACTGTGGCTGGTCATTACCTGGACACGGCTTAACTGCCCCGCCTCATCAAGCCCTTGCATATGTGACACCTCGCTGGCGTGGCGCTGCTCGATGGGAATCTCGCGCACGCCATCGCTCAAGTCGAAATCGATGGTCGACACCGGCAGCGCCACATAGAACGGCACGCCGTTATCGAACGCCGCCAACGCCTTGAGATAGGTGCCGATCTTGTTGCAGACATCCCCCGTCGCGGTTGTTCTGTCACTCCCCACCAGACAAAGATCGACCTCGCCGTGCTGCATCAGGTGGCCGCCCGCATTGTCGACGATCACCGTGTGCGGGATGCCCTCCTGCTGCAGCTCCCACGCGGTGAGGAAGGCGCCCTGGTTGCGCGGCCGCGTCTCATCCACCCACACATGCACGGGGATGCCCTTGAAGTGTGCCTTATAGATCGGCGCCAGTGCCGTGCCCCAATCCACGGTCGCCAGCCAGCCGGCGTT
>CAIRBI010000351.1 GCA_903876785.1 uncultured Gammaproteobacteria bacterium | reverse complement strand
TTGATGCAATGTCACTACTGCACCTGGCTGCGATCGATGAAATTGCCGCTGTTGGGCATCTTCACCTGCGGCAGGCTGGCCCTGTCGAGCACAAAATCACGCTCCACGATGCCGTTCAGTTGCAGCACATAAGCGACAACCTGATAGACCTCGATGTTGCTCAGCGACTTGGGGGCCAGTGGCGGCATGGCGCGCCGCACGTAGTCATACAGAGTGCTGGCGTGCGGCCAGTAGCTGCCAACCGTCATCAAGGGCGGCGTGGTGGTCAACGAGCCGCCAGCCAGCGCCGGCACTCCAGCGGAGCCCTCACCCTTCATACCATGGCAGGCGGCACAGCTCTGTTCGTAGACAGCTTGCCCCTGGGCGGCCGTACCGGAACCCTCGGGCAGACCGGTACCGTCGGGCTGCACGATCAGGTCCCAACCCTGCAGTTGTGATTCGTCGATGTGCTTGCCGAGTCCCGGCCCATCGGCCGCCATGACGGCACTGCACAATATCAGGCCACCTGCGGCCAGAGACACCAGAAAGGCTCTGCCCTTGACCGGCCTGGAAACCTGCTTGCGATCAGGCGTAAACATTCTTCACCTCGCCCTGAGCAGACACCGCCCAGCTTTGAATGCCATTGTAGTGGAAGCGGTTGGCCGGGCTGTACTGGGCCACCCACGCCGCACGGGCAGGCTGCACATTCCCCGCACTGTCGGTTGCCCGACTCTGCAGCACCGCCTCGGCTCCCTCCCACAGCCAGGGCAGACGGAAGCGGGTCAGAGCCAGCTCGCGCTGATCGGCGTCGATCATGGCGTCGGCCCAGGTGCGACCGCCATCGGCGGAAATTTCCACACGGCGAATAGAGCCACTGCCCGACCAGGCGAGCCCCGTGACCTCGTGCAGGCCACGGCGCGTCAGCGTCATCTGCCCGGAGGGCGAAGTGATCACGGACTTGACGCCCATCGGATAGGTGAACTGCAGACTCTTGCCATCTGGCAGCAGTTCTGTGTAGCGCGAGGTCTCATCGCGGAAGTTCGCGGGGCCGTCGGTGACCTTGATCTGCGTGAGCCATTTCACGCTGACGTTGCCTTCCCAGCCCGGCACAAACATGCGCATGGGATAGCCTTGCTCCGGTCGAATTGGCTCGCCGTTTTGGTAAAGCGCGATGATGACGTCGCGCAGCGCCTTGTCCAGAGGCACGGAGCGGCCCAATGAGGCAGCGTCCGCGCCGGTAGCGGTTATCCAGCTGGCGCCGGCGGTCACCCCTGCCTCGTCGAGCAGTGTCGAGAGTCGCACACCCGTCCACTCGGCACAGGACAGCAAGCCATGGAGGCCACCGGCGCTGTTGTCAGCGGCAGTAGCACCGGAGCTGTTGCCGCCACTGTTGCCTGAGCACTCCAGGAAATACACACGGCTGACCAGCGGATACGCGAGCAGATCTTCGTAAGAGAATTCCAGAGGCTGCCGCACCATGCCGTGCAGCACCAGACGATGCTGCGCCGGATCGATGTCGGGCACGCCCGCGTGGTGGCGCTCGAAGTGCAGGCTGTTCGGCGTGATTGTGCCCTGCAGCAAATGCAGAGGCGTACGCGAGGCTCCGGTGCCAGGTGAAATGGTATTGGGCGCAGGTGCCAGACGCTTGATCTGCCCCGCATAAGAAGACGGACTGCCATACTCTGAAGGGTCTCGTCCAGGGGCCATGGACCATGCCGGTCTCGGCAACATGCCCGCATCGGCGGCCAGCACGCTGCTGGTCACCAAACCTCCCGCGCCAGCGAGGCTCAGTCCCAACAAATGCCGGCGACTGATCAGCCCGTTGCCTGCCACCTGATCATTCAGCAGCGCGATCCGTTCTTCGCTGCGTAGCGGTTCGCTCTTATTGTTATTCTGCATGGATTCCCCCTCAGGGATTCGTAGGATTGTCATCAGTGAATATTTACTGTTACTGTTCGAGCATCAAAAAAAAACGGTGTTGCGCTAGAGACTAAATGAAGCCCTACGTAAAAGCCATAGCCCTGACGGTGGCCGTCCTGGCACTGCCAGCTCCCTCGTCGGCGAGCGAAGCGGCGCCGATCGTCAGGCCTGTGGATATGCTGCGCTGGCAGGAGCGGATTTTCAGAAACTCGACTGTTTACCGCAGCGTCGTGCTGGATGGCGAGCAGGTGTTGCGCGGCGAGGCCAAAGACAGCGCCAGTGCCCTCTATCAAACGCAGCGCATCAATCTTGACGAAACTCCCTACATGCACTGGCGCTGGCGCGTGGAACGCACACTGAGTTCGGAGATCGATGAGCGCAGCAAAGACGGTGATGACTATGCCGCGCGCGTCTATGTGATTCGCGATGGCGGCCTGAACTTCTGGCGCCCGAAGTCCATCAACTACGTCTGGTCGAGCAGCATTCCCGCCGGCACGCACTGGGCAAACCCCTACGCGGCTGAGAACGTCCACATGTGGGCATTGGACAGCGGCGATGCGAAGGCCGGTGAATGGAGCAGCCACAGCCGCGATATCCGTGCCGACTGGCGCGAAGCATTCGGCGTAGATATTCAAAGTCTGGACGGCCTGGCCGTCATGGTAGACACTGACAACAGCGGGCTCAGCGCCCGTGCCTGGTTTGCGGATATCCTGTTCAGTAACGCTCCCTGAGACAACCTTCAGCGAGACTACCTTCAGCGAGTCAGCGGCCATCCGCCCCCGCGACATTTTTCATAGCCGATTGCAAGGAGACAGCGCATGGCAGTACTGACGTTTTATGGGGCAGCACAGGAGGTGACAGGCTCGTGCTATCTGCTGGAATCCCCCGCTATCGGTCGAATCCTGCTGGACTGCGGCGTGCGCCAGGGCGGCGACGCAATTGAGCGCGTGCAGGAGGAAGGCTTTCTCTTCGACCCCGCCAGCATTGATGCCGTCATTCTGTCCCACGCCCACCTGGATCACTCCGGCATGTTGCCGATGCTGATCAATCAGGGATTTGCTGGCGCAATCTATTGCACACAGGCCACCAAGGGTCTGCTGCGGATATTGCTTGAGGATGCCTCCGGTCTCTATCACCGCGACATCGAGCACGAGAATCTGCGCCGCGCCCGCAGCGGGCGTCCGGCTCTGGAAGCGGAGTACAGCGAGATGGATGTCGATGCCGTCATCAAACAGTGCAGCACGGCACCTTACAACAGCAACGTGGCGATCACTCCGCAGGCGAATCTCGTCTTTCACGATGCGGGACACATCCTCGGCTCGGCAATTGTCGAGCTGACACTCGAAGAGAAGGGCAAGACATCGCGTCTGGTTTTCTCGGGCGATCTGGGCAAGACCGACTCGGTGCTGATGAACGATCCGGTCGAGCTGAACAGCGCCGATATCTTGTTGATGGAGGGCACTTACGGCGATCGCAACCATCGCACGATCGACGACACCGTGGAGCAGTTGCAGAGAGTGCTAAACGAGACCTGGGAGCGCGGCGGCAACGTGCTGATTCCGGCTTTCGCTGTGGGGCGCTCGCAAGAAATCATCTATCACCTGGGCTGCCTCTACAAAGAGGGATTGCTGGACGATTGGCAGGTGTTTCTCGACAGCCCCATGGCCATCGAAGTCACCCACGTCTATGACCGCTGGCTCAATATCCTGGATGACAATGACATACAGTGCCTGAACGATTCCGGACGCGAATCACTGGCAGAGTTTCTGCCCACCCTGAAGCTGTGCAACAGCTCCGAGGAATCGATGGGCATCAACAAGATCAAGCAGGGTGCCATCATCATCGCCGGCAGTGGCATGTGTACCGGCGGCCGCATTCGTCATCACTTCAAGCATCGCATCTGGAAGGACAACAACACGCTGCTGTTCATCGGCTTTCAGGCGCGCGGCACACTGGGCCGCCGGCTAGTCGATGGCGAGAAGAAAATTCGCCTCTTCGGCGATGAGTACCTGGTGCGCGCACGCATCGAGACACTCGGTGGCTTCTCAGCGCACGCGGGCCAGAGTGAACTGATGGCATGGGCCCGCAACTTCAATCCTGCACCGCGCCTGATGCTTGTGCACGGCGAGGCGCAGGCGCTGGAGACTCTGTCGCAGACGCTGTGGACAGAGCACCGCATACGCAGCGAGATCCCTGTGCTGGGCCAGAGCGTGGCGTTCTAAGGGGGCTTCACGCATGAAGGCGCCGCACGCAAGCACGGAACAGGAACTGCTGACAGAGTTGCAGAGCGGACCAGACGGGCTGGATAGTGCCAGCGCCGCTGAGCGGCTCACCAATGTCGGCCCCAATCGTCTTCCGGAAGAACCGCCGACACCGGCCTGGCAGCGCCTGTTGCGCCAGTTCCGCAGCCTCTTCATCTATGTGCTGATGCTCAGCGCCGGGCTTAGCGTCATGCTCGGACACTATGTCGACGCTGGCGTTATTCTCGCGGTCGTCATCATCAACGGCATCATCGGTTTCATTCAGGAAGGCAAGGCAGAAGAAGCCCTGCGCGCCATACTCTCCATGACGACGACGATGTGCCTGGTGCAGCGCGACGGACAGCTGCGCAGCATGGATGCCGTCACGCTGGTGCCCGGCGATCTCGTACAACTGCAGGCAGGCGACCGTGTGCCAGCCGACATGCGGCTGCTATCCAGCAAGGAATTGCGCTGCGATGAATCCGCGCTGACCGGTGAATCCAACCCCCTAGGCAAGCAGACGACGGTGGTGCCCGACGCCACGCCTCTGGCCGAGCGTCATAACATGGTGTTCATGGGCACCATGGTAGTCGCCGGTACCGCGCGCGGTGTGGTTACCAATACCGGTTCCAGCACCGAGATCGGCACCATCAACACCATGGTGCAGGCGGTTGCCATCAGTCAGACACCGCTGCAGAAACAACTCGCAGACCTGGCCCGCAATCTCACCATCGCCGTGCTGATACTGTCGGTCGGCATCATCGCCTTCGGCATGCTGGTGCATGACTACAGCTTCGGCGAAATGCTGCAGGGGGCCATCGCCATCGCCGTCGCGGCGATTCCCGAAGAGCTGCCGGCCATCGTCACCATCGTGCTCGCCATCGGCGTCATGCGCATGGCGCGCAGCAACGCCCTGGTGCGCCGCCTGCCAGCCGTCGAGGTGCTCGGCTCTGTCGATATCATCTGCACCGACAAGACCGGCACACTGACCGCCAACGCGATGACGGTGCGCGTCCTTGAGAGTGCCACGCGGCGCTTTGAGATCAGCGGCGAGGGTTATTCGCCCCAGGGTAGCATCGGGGAGGGTAGCATCGGGGAGCCCGGCGCGACAGCCGTGCCCCTGCTGACGCAGGCCGCGCTTGTTGCCTTGCTGTGCAACGAATCCAATGTGGAGAAAAAGCCGGATGGGCAGTGGGTCATCAACGGGGACCCCACCGAAGGCGCGCTCTATGTGCTGGCCATGAAGCAAGGGATGGATGTCGTCGCAGTGAGCCGCGCCTGGCAGCGTCTGGATGTGCTGCCCTTCGAAGCGGAACGTCGTTACATGGCCACGCTGAACCGCGGGCCCGAGGGCGTGTCGCAGATCATGCTCAAGGGGGCGCCGGAGCGCCTGCTGGGCTTCTGCTCACAACAACTCGGCGACGGCGGCGCGGAGCCTCTGCGGGCAGCGCTGTGGCACGAGAAGATCAATGGCCTCGCGGAACGTGGCATGCGGGTGATGGCGCTGGCCTGCCGGAATGTTGAAGCAGACAAGACCAGCCTCGATCACGACGACATCAGTCACGACATGCTGCTGGTGGCCCTCGTCGGCATCAGCGATCCGCCTCGACACGAAGCCATCGCCGCCATAGCCGAATGCCATCGCGCCGGCATCCGCGTGAAGATGATCACCGGCGACAATCCCGTCACCGCCACTGCCATCGGCCACGAACTGGGCCTCAATACGGCGCGCGTGTTGACTGGCCAGGAGCTGGATGCCATGAGTGCCGAGGAGCTCGCGCTCGCGGCAGAAGAGGTGGACATCTACGCGCGCACCAGCCCGGCCAACAAGCTGCAGCTGGTGCAGAGTCTGCAGAATCATCGCCATGTGGTGGCCATGACCGGCGACGGGGTCAATGACGCCCCGGCACTACGCCAGGCTGATATCGGCGTCGCCATGGGACTGAAGGGCACCGACGCAGCCCGGGAAGCTGCCGACTTCGTGCTGACCGACGACAACTTTGCCACCATCGCCCGTGCCGTGGCGGCCGGCCGCACCGTCTACGACAACACGCTCAAGTCCATCGTCTTCATGCTGCCGACCAACCTGGCCGAGGCCAGCATCGTGCTGATCGCCATCCTGTTCGGCTGGTTGCTGCCGATCACCGCTCCGCAGATTCTCTGGATCAACATGGTGACCACGGTCGCATTGTCACTGGCGCTGGCGTTCGAGCCCGGGGAGAAAGAGATCATGGAGCGGCCGCCGCGCCCCTACGGGCAGGGCTTCATCACGCCGATGCTGCTCAGGCGCTTGCTGCTGGTTGGGGTAAGTGGCGCCATTGTCGTGTTCACGATATTCAGTTACTACCTGCAGCGCGATTTCCCCATCGACTATGCGCGCACCGTGGCGGTCAACACCATGGTCATGATCGAGGCACTCTACCTGCTCAGCAGCCGCTACTTCACGCAGACCATTTTCCACCGCGACATACTCAGGGGAATCGGCCCGGTGCTGATTTCACTTGGGCTGGTGATCGTGGTGCAGTTGCTGTTCACCTACCTGCCGCTGTCGCAACGCATCTTTGCGGTCAGCGCGCTGACGCTGCAGGACTGGGGACTGATTCTGCTGGCATCGAGCGTGGTGCTGATGGTGGTGGAAGCGGACAAGGCGCTCTCCGGAGTCTTGCATAAAAAAGTCAGCAAAGAGACCAGGTGAGAGACCTCAGAGCAGATGCTGCAGCCCCTGCGCCAGCAGTGGCGCCAGATCGATCTGATTGCTGATATCCGGGATGCTGTTGCTGGTCACCACCCGCAGTCCGGCTGCCTGCATCTCCGCCAGTGCACCGGCGGCGAAGATGCCATGCACACCGATGCAAACCGGCGCGCACAATCCGGCGGCCTGCAAATGTGCGGCCGCCTGCAGCATTGTGCGGCCGGTGCTGATGATGTCATCCACCAGTACCGGAGTATGTGTTCGGTACGCGTCGACATGCGGCAAGGACACGCGGACATCGCGATCCCCGAAACGCTCCTTGGTGAGCACCTCGTAAGGGCAGCCGGCAGCCTCTGCCACGCGCGCCGCCCACTGTTCGGATTCACCGTCCGGCCCGATCACCACGGGCTTTTCGATGTTGGCGCGCAACCAGGACGCAATCGGTTGCACCGCCGTCAGCGCGAGCGCCGGAATGCTGTAGACCTCGCTGAGTGCATGGATGCGGTGCAGATGCGGGTCCACAGTGAGCAGCCAGTCCACCTGCTGACTGAGCAGGCGTGCAAAGTAGCGGGCACTGATCCCCTCCCCTTCATGAAAACGTTTGTCCTGGCGCATGTAGGCCAGATAAGGCGCGATCAATCCGATACGACGCACGCCGAGGTCGCGCAGTGTGTTCACCAGCAGCAACAGCGGCAGAATCTTGTCGTCCGGTTGATGCAGCTGACAGAGAATGGCGACGTCCGCGCCCGTGACGTTACTCAATACCCGCACATAACTCTCACCATCTGGAAAGCGCCGCAGCTCCATCTGTCCGGGCTGCAAATCAGTCAGTTCGCACAGACTCTGTGCCAGCGTCGCCTGCCCCGGCATGGTCAACAACACACGCTTCATACAACTTCCTCTTCGATGTGCAAAATCTCGGGATGTGAGCGGTAGAATTCCAGCGCGTACTTCAGCTCGCCCTGAGCCTCGGCATGCAAGGTCATCAGTGGCTGACCGCGCTCCACTTTCTGCCCGAGTTGCACGTGCAGGTCCAGCCCCGCTGCAGGAGCGGCGGGAGCTCCGGCCAGACTCGCCAGCCGCGAGATCACCCGGTTGTTGAACATCGCAATGATGCCCGTCTTCTCCGACACAATAGGATATTGAAAAGCCGCCACCGGTGGCGTCTTCAACGCGCCCTGCGCCTCACAGATGCCTTTGAATTTCTGCCAGGCCAACCCGCCGTCCAGCGTCTGGGCGGCCAGTGCCATCCCTCCGCCTTCCGGACAAAGATTACCCATCTCCAGCAGGACGGCGGCCAGAGTCAGCGCCCGCGCGCGCAGATCAGACGGGGCCTGCCTGGCACACTGCAACACGGCCAGCACGTCGCGCGCCTCCAGCGCCGGGCCGACGCCACGCCCTATCGGCTGCGAGCCGTCGCTGATGATGATGCGCACCTTGAGCCCCAGCGCCTCGCCCGTGCGCGTCAGCAGTTGCCCCAGATGAGCCGCCAGATCCGGACTGCGCACCTTGGCAGTAGCGCCCACCGGTATATCGATCAGTACATGGGTCGAACCAGCGGCGACCTTCTTGGAAATTACGGAAGCCACCAGTTGGCCTTCACTATCCAGATTCAACGCGCGCTCCACACGAATGATAATGTCATCGGTCGGGCTGAGCGCCACCGAGCCGCCCCACGCCAGACACGCGCCCTGCGACCTTACCACCGCATGCATCTGATCGAGGCTGAGAGCCACGTTGGTCAGCGTCTCCATGGTGTCGGCAGTGCCAGCAGGCGAAGTGATGGCGCGGGAGGAAGTCTTGGGCATGAGCAAGCCATTGGCCGCGACAATCGCCACGACGATAGGCGTGGTGCGATTGCCCGGCAACCCGCCGACACAATGCTTGTCCAGCACCTGCACACCAGCGCCCCAGTTGAAGCGCTGCCCGCACTCCACCATGGCCTGCGTGATCGCAATGGTTTCGTCGAG
>CAIRBI010000350.1 GCA_903876785.1 uncultured Gammaproteobacteria bacterium | reverse complement strand
GGGCGTGGCGGTGACCGTCTTGAGCCATGGATGGCGAAAGCGAGCCCCCATGGATGGGTTCACGGCGTGTCACCGCCACGCCCATGACCACCGCGCTCGAACCACTGAGAACACTCAGCAATCAACCCTGATTCAACAGCTCGCGCAGATCGATGATGGCAGCATTGGCGCGGGAGACATAGTTCGCCATGACCAATGAATGGTTGGCGAACAGGCCGAAGCCCCCGCCATTGAGAATCACAGGACTGAACACTGTGCGCTGACTCGCCTCAAGTTCGCGAATGATTTGTCGCACACTGACCAGCGCATTCTTGTCGCGCAGTACTGCCTCGAAATCGATCTCAATCGCCTGCAGGAAATGCATCAGCGCCCAGGTAGCGCCGCGTGCCTCATAGAAAACATCGTCGATCTGCATACTCGGTGTCGTCACCACACGGTCGCCGACAGACTCTGTTGACTGCTCTGCACCCGTCTCGCCGGCCAGCTCCAGACTGCCCGCCTGCGACTGCCCGACGCTGGCACTCAGACGCTGCGACAAACTGCCGAGCCGCGACTCCACATTCACCAGCCAGCGCGCCAGATTGTCTGCACGGGCATAGAACTGCGCATCCTGATCATCGCGGTCACTGATGCGCTGCAGATAGGACTCCAGTGCGGCGACGGCCTTGCGGTATTCGTCTTCCGAAGCCGGCAACAACCAACTGTCATTGGGAAGGTGGAACTGTGGTTCAACAATCACCAGATCAATGTCCTCGGCAGACTGCGACTGGGAACGACTGAAGTTCTCGCGAAAGGCGCGCGCCAGATCCCGCACCTGCACCAGCACGCCAAACTCCCAGTTGGGAATGTTGTCGAGGTAGAGCCCCGGTGGGGCGATGTCATTGCTCAAGTATCCGCCGGGCTTGTCCAGCATGATCTCGGCGGTGCGGATCAGCGCGGTCGTGGTCGCCGCCCCTGTGACAATCTCGGTGTTGGGCCCGAGTTTCTCCACAAGATTGTCGCGCACAGAAAAGGCTTCCGGCTCCGAGCTCCAGTAAAAACCCAGAAAAATCACGATCAAAAAGTAAATAATAAAGAGCCCAACGCCCATTTTTCCAAGCACTCCAAAAGAATGCAGAGACGTGGTACTGGGCATTAGAGCCTTAAGTCGGTCGGCAATCATGGCAAGTCCCGGGATCGAATCACGCATCGCCGTCAACTGGCATGATAAGGCGGATCGTGGGGGTAGAACCCAATTCGATATTGCCACGCAAACGATGACCTTCAACAGCGGCCTGCATTTGCCTGTAGATCCAGCGGGCCTGATCGTCGCTGGGGGCGGTGATCAGGAAGAAGGCACCAGAGTCGCGCGCCTCAATGGCGATTCTGCTCAGCTGCACCGAAATAGCTGCAGACTTGCTCGCCAGCTCGGCGGCGCTCAGGCTGTGCACTACATCGACGGACTCCATCTCGGCTTCCAGCGCAACCCAGGCTGGAGCGATGCCGACATGAGTGCGGTCGACCTGTTCGGCACGGCGCAGATATCCCTTGGCTTCGTCATACAAACCCTGACGTCCGGACTCCTCCGCCAGTTGCAGATACTTGGCGACGATATCCTGAATTCCCTGCAGAGCGACGGCATTCTCTGGCTCGATAGCCAGCACGCGCTGAAAATACGCATGTGCACTGATATCGGGAGGGGTCAGCAGACGATTGGCATTCAGCGCCTTGCGCCCGTCATAGAGAATATCTGCGATCATGCGCTGATAGCGCAGCTCCGCTTCGAAGCGCGCGCGTGCGGCAGCCTCGTCCTGCAACGAAGTGTCTTCGATCACCGGTTCAGGTTCAGGCAGCACCACGACGGTTTGACGGGTAGGCTGACAGGCGACCAGCAACAAAGGCAGAAACAAAACCAGCCCCGCCAGCCGGAACGCGGAAATTTTCTCTGGAAAATGTACTGACGTGTTCACCATGGTTCGCTCTCGATGACTCTGATTGTCTGCTTTCAGACTTGACCGACTATCTCACTTAACGGCATGAATCTCAACTTGTCGCCCCGCTGCACGGCACTTAGCGGCGGTACTATCGCCAATCCGTCAGCGTGACTCACCGACGACAGCACTCCCGAACTCTGGCTTCCCGCGAGGCGCAAAACCGTCTCGCCTTGCGCATCCGTGGCACAGCAGACCCGCAGATATTCCTGGCGGATTCCGGAGACCGGCAAGTCGAAGTCCGCCGTCAATTGCAACTGCAAAGGCGCCTGGTCGCGAGCGCCACCCAAACGCTGCAGGCAAGGCCGCACGAGCAGCGCGAAAGTCACGAATGCCGAGACCGGGTTACCGGGTAATCCGAAAAAGGGCTTGCCCTCCAATTGCCCGAACGCAAACGGCTTGCCGGGCTTGATTGCCAGTTTCCACAGCGACAGCTCCCCGATCCGCGCCAGTGCTGTCCGCACATGATCTTCCTCACCGGCGGAGACGCCACCGCTGCTGATGATGCAGTCGGCATTCGCGGCTGCCGCAAGCAATGCCTGCACCGTACTGTCGAGCGAATCGGCAACTATCCCGCAATCCACTACATCATGACCGAGCCCCTGTACCAGCGTACTCAGCATGTAAAAGTTCGAGTTGTAAATCTGTCCGGTCTGCAGCGGTTCGCCAGGGCGCACCAGTTCATCACCGGTGGTGAGCACGGCAACCCGCAGCGGCCTGCAAACGACCACGGTCTCTCTGCCCACGCCCGCCAACACACCAATATCGGGAGCCCGCAGGCGATGCCCCGCCTCGAACAACAACGTACCCCGTTCGACATCGCTGCCCGCACGGCGCACATTCTCTCCGGCCTCTACCGCCTGCATGACGACAATTTCGTCACCTTCGACGCTGCAATTCTCCTGCATTACTACGGCGTCCGCGCCCGGTGGGATCGGTGCGCCGGTGAAAATGCGGGCGGCGCTGCCGATTGCAAGCGCCTGACCGACCCTTCCGGCCGGAATTCGCTGAGTGACACGCAGGCGGTACTGCCCGCGAGCCAGTGTCTGGCTGTTCACGGCATACCCATCCATGGCACTGTTGGCATGACCGGGGACGTCGATCGCTGCATGAATGGTTTCCGCCAGCACTCGGTGCAACGCCCGCGGTAACGCAACCTCTTCGCGATCCGTCACTGCTGCCATACGGCTCAGCAGCTGTGCCAGCGCGGTATCGATGGACGTCAGGGCCGAACCGGGAGGAATCGCCATCTCGCTCACGCTCGCGTCTCTGGCTTGTAGAAGCTTTTGATCAAATTCTGCAGGCTGCCGTTCCAGGAGCGCTGTTTGATGCCAAACGTGTCGAATATTTTCTTGGTCGCAAGCGTCGTGTTGGCGATCTCGGGAGGATCAGCTCGCAGCAGGTTGAGGCTGAGGTGGTCCAGCAGTTTGTAGACGCTCTCGTCGTGCTGGGCAGCCAGCTTCAGAACCTGCTGGACAAACTCGCTCTCGCGCTTGGTTTCCAGTCCGCAGTAATGATAGATGCCCCAGACATTGGCATGACAGTCCACCTGCAGCGCGATCGCCATCAGCACACGGGCAACGTCTTCGACCGGCGTCGGGCTGAACTTGCGCCGTGATACGGATACCGCTCCTTCAGCCGCGCGGGCTTCCGCGATCCAGCGCCGGATCAATTCATCCTGACCCTGTCCGAAAATCCAGCCGGTGCGGACGATGATGTGCTTCTCCAGCACACCGCAGATCGCCTGCTCCCCGGACAGAGATGTGGCTCCATAAACGCCCACCGGCTTGGTTGCATCCTGTTCGCTGTAACCCAG
>CAIRBI010000349.1 GCA_903876785.1 uncultured Gammaproteobacteria bacterium | reverse complement strand
TGACGAGGCTTACCGAACGCAGGAGTTTGGTCAGGCCGCCGAGCAATACCGTTTGAGCGATGCCGCACTGGCAGCCCTGGTGGATTCAGTGCCGACAGTGTTCGGCAATGCACTGGCGGCTGGTAATGCCGCGCTTGAGGAAGGCGATGCCGCGCTGGCGAACGCGAGTTTCACCCGTGCGCTGACATTGCGCCCGCAGGATGCCGATGCGCAGGCCGGGCTGGCGCGGGCAACGACGCTGGAGCAGGTGACACAGTTGCTGGACGAGTCTGCGGCGCTGATCGCGCGGGGCGATCTCAGCGCTGCCGAGACCCAGCTGCAGCAGGCTGTGAACCTCGATCCTCTGCATGCCGGCGCCCGCGAGCAGCTTGCTCAGGTCCGCAGTCAACTCGCCGACAATTCCTTTACATCCGTGATGTCAGAGGGCTTCGCAGCCATGCAGACTGGCGACTCTGACGCCGCCATCGCCGCCTTCGAGCGTGCGCTGGCGATGCGCCCCGGATCGCAACAGGCCCTCGAGGCTATCACCCAGACCCGCGACCAGCTCGCCGTGGACCAGATCACCACACATCAGGACAGCGCCCGTACCTTCGAAGCCAGTGAACAATGGGCATCAGCGGTGGCGGAATATGACGCCGCTCTGGCCATCGATTCAAACCTCGTGTTTGCACAGCAGGGCCGCGACTACGCACAGAAACGCCTGCAGCTGGACACACTTCTGCAGAGTGCCATCCAGCAACCCGCCAGGCTGGCCGATGCCGCTGTTCACGAACAGGCCGTGCAGGTTTATTACACCGGCCGAGGGCTGGAGAACCCCGGCCCGCGTCTGCAGCAGCAACTGGCGGAGGTAGAGACCTTGCTGGACAAGGCACAGGTGCCTGCTCAGGTGCAGCTGGTATCGGACAACCTCACCGAAGTCACGCTGTATCAAGTGGGTGTGCTGGGCCGCTTCGAGACTCACGAGCTGATGCTCAAGCCTGGTAATTATGTGGCCGTGGGCACCCGCCCGGGGTATCGTGATGTGCGGGCAGAGTTCGAGGTGGGCTTCGATGGTCGCAGCACACCGGTCACTATCGCGTGTACCGAAGAAGTCGTCGCAGTCAACAGGCGCTAGCTCATGCAGGAATATCATCAAAGCAGTGCCCATCCGCAGGTCGCCGGTGATGCCTTGGACCCCATCGTCCCCATCGATTTTTTGCCGCCTGATGTCCTCACAAAAAGCGCCGGTTTCCGGCTGCGCTGGCCGCACATTCTGGTCGCGGGGTTCCTGCTGCTGGCCGGCGTGTCGGGCTGGTTCATTCTCAGTGCCCGTTCGGTATATCTCGAAGTGACGCCCCTGACAGCGAGCGTCGAGATTCAGTCTGGTTTCAGTCTGCAGATCGGCCAGCGTTATCTGATGTTGCCGGGGGATTACCCCGTGCTGCTGCGCAACGAGGGCTACCACGACGAGCCGGTGACTCTCAGCGTGGGCACGCAACAAGCCCAGAATCATCCGTTCACGCTGCGTGAGCTGCCCGGGATCGTCAGCGTCGAGGCGCTGGGTGTTGCGGGCGCCCTCGCTGGCGCCGTGGTGCAGCTCGACGGCGCTGAAATTGGCCGCACCCCCCTGAGGGATCTGGCGATAGAGCCAGGCGAGTACACACTCACAATTGCCGCCGACCGCTACCTCCCTTACTCTCAGAGCATCAAAGTAGAGGGCCGGTCCGCGCTCAATCCATTCAGCACCCAGCTGCAGCAAGCCTGGGGTGAGTTCAGTTTCAGCACCACACCGGCGGGTGCCGAAGTGCTTATCGACGGCCAGGCGCTCGGCACCACGCCCTATCGTGCCGAGATTCTCCAAGGCGACCACGAAGTCACGCTCAAGCTCGCCGGCCACAAGGCCTGGCAGGATAGCCTTGAGGTCGTTGCAGGGCAGAACACCGAGCTTCCCACCGTGACACTGGAACGCGCCGACGGGCTGGTGTTTATCCGCTCCCAGCC
>CAIRBI010000348.1 GCA_903876785.1 uncultured Gammaproteobacteria bacterium | reverse complement strand
CTGCGCCTGAATCTTGCGCCGCTGAGCGTCGCGGGCAACGGTTCGCTGGACACGGCGGTGCGCTTTCAGGACGCCGATTTTGCGGCGGCTACGCCCACCCGAGGCAGCTATAAATTCAATACCTACAGGCTGACCTATCGCTGGATGTTCCATCGTAGCGAAAAATGGGACCTGGGGCTTGGTGCCGCACTGCTGGTCAGGGACGCAGAAATTGCGCTGCGACAAGGTAGTTTGCAGCGCGCAGATGATGACCTCGGTCTGGTTCCACTGCTGCATTTCTATGGTGCCTACCATCTGTCAGACCGCACATCGCTGATCATGGATTTTGAGGGCGCTGCGGCACCGCAGGGCAGAGCCGTGGACCTGGCGCTGAAACTGCAGCACGAACTGCCGTCGGGATGGCATGTCTTTGGTGGCTATCGGACTCTGGAGGGCGGAGCAGACAATGACAGCGTGTACACGTTCGCCTGGCTGCACTTCGCAACCATCGGTGCCGGCTATCGTTTCTGATGACCAGACCGCAGCAAAACTCGGTAAACGATTATTGACCAGTGCTCCTGAACGCTGTGTGCCGCGTGTTCATGACGTCGCGTGAGCGATTACGCTCAGATCGCGTCAGTTCACCAATGACAGGGCCACCTTGATCATAAATGCCACCGCGCAGAGCAAAGAGCAGATATTCCGCTGGCGGTGAGCTATCTGCTTCCTTGTTGGTGAACAGCGCAGCAGCGGCCTCAATCTTGGCTTCACGATCCTCTTCATTCGGGTAGGACAGGATGTCAGCCACGACGGTTTCCAGTATGTTCAGGTTGTCCAGAATGATAGCTGCCTCTGGCGCTTGAGAATACAGATCGGGGGCGATCGCCGGTGCCATTGGTAATGCGCTGGGAGGAGGGAACACACTCATACCCCCTTCAGTACCAATCTTGCTCCAGAAGCGCTCCAGCGCGGTATCCACACTGTCGGTAAATTGTTTGTCCAGAGTTTCCAGAATGATGGCTTCGAGAGACGCCAACTGCAGCCATTGTTGAGTCCACATCAAACTGCTCAAGCGCGGAAACGCCATCTTGAAGCCCTTTGCCTGGTCATGCTCAACCAGAAATTCACTTTGCTTTGGGAAGGTTGAAACGGAGAGGCGATCATCGCTGAGGTAATCAGTGATTGCAGCGTTCACGGCCTCCGGTTTGCCACTGATGCTGTCGTCCAGGAAAATTTCAAACAACCTGTTTTCAAAGTCTCGACCACGGCGCAGGATTTCGGCCATATGATGATTGATAGCTGCATTGTCGACATACGCTTTTTTTGCCTCTTCATCCGTGTGCGTGGCGCGCATCACAGCCAACAAATTGATGCGTGCCTCCAGCTCCAATTCCGGATAGGGACTGCTTGAAAAGCTCGTGGTCATTGTTTTCAGCATTTTCAGTTGTTCGCGAAACTCCGCACGCGCGGCGGAATAGGCTGGCTGGGCGTTGATTGTGCTGATGGCTTCAAATGCTTGTGCCTGAGTGACATCGAAGGCATTGAACAGATTGGCGAGTTGGGGATATTCCATGCGAATTTTGTCACCCGCCTGTGCGAAGCTCGCCTGCGAGACGAGACTGATAATTGCAGTGCACGCAATTGTGGTGAGTATTTTTTTCGCTGGCTTGATCATGCCTTTTGGATTGTTTGTCATTTGCCATTCCCTCTGGTGCGCACTATCAAGTACAAAAATGACAAAAGCCCCGAGTCATGTTGCTGACCCAGGGCTTTTGTTTGTGCATCGTGAAGGTGTTAGTTACTGACTTTCACAGGCACGTACGCGTTGGACCAGCAGCACTGATTGTCGAACTGACTGTCTGGTGCTGTGAAGTTGTCGACGCGCAGCCGAATGACATAGTCGCCCGGTTCTGAGAACGTGACGTTCGTCGTGGTCTCAGTCCAGTCCCCGCTGCCACTCGCGCTCTGCTGATCAGATTCGCCGCGATCCTCGCCCGTGACTTTTGGGTTATCGAATGCGACAGTCGCGCCAACAGGTCCCTGATGCAGAATCCACTCAGTACCGACGGGGAAGAATGGAGTTTCCACATCATAACCGCGACGATCACCACGATCCTGAGCGGAGGCGCTCAAGGTGACTGGAGTGCCTACCTTGGCGTTGACCAGAGGCGCATAGATACCAACCCTGTCCGTGGATTCTTCACCGTTCGCGTCGAAACGAATCGCTGGATTCAGTGACCCCATCGCGGCTCCTTCATTGCTCATTTCGTAGGCTTTTGAGGCGCGCCCAGGAACGGAGTAGCTGTGTCCTGCATGGCTCAGGGTCCACACGACTTCGGTTTCGGCCATGTCTGCGGGCACCGTTACTGCGAATGTGCCGCGCTCCTGTATACCGACGAAGCCACCACGGCTATACACAGGGAAATGGGTGGGCTGCACGCCATCAAACTGTGCCGGCTCGATTTTATTGTTCTCGCCGAGCGGGATATCCACGATCTCTTCCTGATTTTTGTTTGCAAAACCAAAGACCATCGTGACTGAGCCATCCTTGTTCTTGATCCAGCCGTTGAACATGGGGCCAACCACATCGCCGGATGCCCTCGGTGCGGACAATTGGTAGGCACGCAAGTGGTCAGGAAGTTGCGCATGGAGGGGAGACGCTACACCCAACCCCACCAGTGCGGCCGCAATCATCCCGCTTTTCAGATGCTTGAAATTGCTCATTGTGCACCTCCAGTTGAAGCAACAGTCTGTTGATCTCGCGCTTCACGTTCAGCAGACAGTTTCTGGTAGCCTTCGTCGTCCAGGTGCGTCACCGCAATCCAGGCATGAGACATCTCGTCAGTAGTTCTTTGACCTGCACCGACCCACTGATCCGGGTCAGGATTGCGTGGATTGTTGGCGGTATTGTCATACCAGGAGGTCAAAATGATCATGGAGCCGGCGGGAATCAGCGGCTGAAAACCATCTTCATAAGTGTGGCTGTGATTCCATCCGGCATTCCAGTTCGATGCTTGACTGAGCGTTTCGCGTTTGCCTGTCGCCGGATTGAAAACCTCCATGGACATCGCAACACCGCGCAGGTGCAGGTGCGGCTGCCAGCTATCGATACGCACGGGATGATCGAAGGAATGGAAGCCCTGCGTCATCAACGTGCCGTGAGGTGGGATGAGGTAATCACCGCCGCTCTCGAGGTTGTACAGACGCAGATCCTGACGATAGGCCGTCTTCTCATCGAAATTATCTTCTTCGTCGTAGTACCAGATACCAACAGATACCTGGTCATCCTTTACAAAGTTGCCATCAGGGAAATAGTGAATGCTCCATTCCACCTTGGAGTTGGCCGGCGCGGTACGACAGGCACCTTCAGGGGTTTTTTCACCCAGCTTGCCGTAGGCAAACTCGGACAGGCGGCCGTAAGTCACCCACTCTCCTTTCTCATCCTGAACCAGGAATTGTGAATTCGCATGGTGAGTTGAGCCATGGGCTGCGGTGGAAGGCAATGTCTCGACGGCCTTGATGCAACGGGTCTCGGAGATGCCTGCATCGACTTCAGGCTCCCACCACAAATCCTGACCATTGGCCGGTACATCCCAGGGTGTGGATTTGATTATATGATCTGGCTGGCCTAACTCGGCGGCCAGGCGCCACTCTCCAACAGCTGGATATTCCCTGGCCGGTGGCAGGTCTTCAAGGTTGCCCAGTGGCGAGCCCGCGTCTACCCAGTCAACGACGGTCTTGATGTCGGCATCCGACAGTCGCCAGTCATCCTTCAATTCCTGAACGCCGACATGGTTGTCGTACTGATAGGGTGGCATTTCGCGTTGGCTCACTCGCAACTGAATGAGTGGCGCCCATGGACGGACTTCTTCATAAGAGGTAAGAGACATCGGACCAATCTGTCCGGGTTGATGGCAGATCTGGCAGTTGTCCTGAATAATTCTCGACACTTCTTTTGCATAGGTGGGGTGCCCGTCGGTCGGCTCGGCGGCGCCAGCGAGCGCGGGTGCGAGAGCCATTGCGGAAAACAGCCCAATTATTCTAGTTTTTTTCATGATCTTCTCCAGTTCGAAATAGATGACCCAATTTACGGTGCCACCGTTATGCGGCGTTTGCGGTCGGTTTGTATTTCTTCAGTGGGGAGTCTAGTTGGCCGGGCAAGGTCGATATTGATGCAAATCAAGAGAAGTATGGGCGGTATAGTGGTCTGGCAAAGGCGAACGTTATTTTGTTGATGTCGATCAATGTTCTTGGAGCAGTGAGCAGCGGGCCTGGTGCTGCTGCCGCGCAGGGCACAGCGCTAGACCTGGCGTTGCAACTGCAGTATAAGCTGCCTGAACACTTTCGCCTGGCCGCACTTCGCCAACCTCGGTGTGGGTTGGCGTTTTTGATTCACTTACACCGCTATGGAGTTTCCTTATGCGCTCAACTCGGTACGCGCGCGCGACCGCCATCCTGATGCTTCTTCTGGGCCTTGCGTACGGCTTGCTGAACTGGTCGCAAGGCCCTGAGGTGCGAGGTTATGAGATAGCCCCGCTGCCTTTGCTGCAGACCGTCGTGGCTGCGGGACGGGTCGTGACGGAGTCGCGTACCCAGGTCAGCAGTGAGCTGGCTGGGGTGGTGCTGGAGCGACGGGTGGAGGAGGGTGACCAGGTGCAGCCCGGCGACATCTTGCTGGTGTTGCGGGCCGATGACATCGCCGCACAGGTGCGGCAGGCCGAGGCCGCGCTCGAACAGCTGCTGACGATGACCAGACCGCAAGCGACGCTCGCTCTGGAGAATGCTCAGACGCAGCTTGCGCAGGCCGGCCGGGAAACCGGGCGGCGGCGCGCGCTCGCGGAGCGCTCGGTGCTGTCCATCGAAGCGCTGGAGCAGGCGCAGCAGCTGGAACAACTCGCCAGCACCGCAGTGGAAGCGGCACGTCTGACGGTGGCGGCGCTGGCGCCAGGGCAAGTGGAAGAGGTGCTGCTGCGTGAGCGTCTGGCGGTGCTGCAGGCACAGCTTGCCAAAACCGAGGTGCGCGCGGAGGTCGCCGGCACCGTGCTGACCCGCAATGTCGAACCCGGTGATCTGGTGCAGCCTGGCCGTGTGCTGTTTACCATCGCCCTTGGCGACAAAGTTGAAATTCGCGTGTCGCTGGATGAGCGCAATCTGTCACTGCTGGCTTTGCAGCAGAACGCAGTCGCCGTTGCCGACGCTTACCCCGATCATCCCTTCCCCGTCCGCATGACCTACATTGCGCCCAGCATCGACTCCCAACGCGGCACGGTGGAGGTTCGCCTGACGGTCGATCAGGTTCCCGAATTTCTGCTCCAGGACATGACGGTATCGGTGAATATCGAGACCGGCCGCCGTGAACAGGCACTGGCGGTGCCAAACGACGCCCTTGCAGACGTGCAGGGCGAGCAGGCGCAGGTCATGGTGCTGCGCGAGGGGAGGGTGTATCGGCAGCAGGTCACCCTGGGTCTGCGCGGTCTGGCAATGTCCGAGGTGCTCTCAGGGTTGGCGGCGGGTGATCGCGTGCTGGCGGACCCCACCGCAGCCCTCGCCGAGGGCGCACGGGTTCGCTTCACGGCCACGCCGGCGCCGCTGGCCGGCAGCACCGTGGACTCGGCTTCCCGCAATGAACTGCCGGGGAGCTTCGATTGATGCGCCTGCTAAGAAGTTTATGGACAGAGTGGATTCTCGCGATGGGTTTTCTGCGGGAGGGACGCGCGCAGTCAGTCATGATCATGATCGGGGTTGCGGTGGGCGTGGCGGTGATCGTGTTCGTCACGGCGCTCATTCAGGGCCTGCAGGCCAACATCATCGAACGCACACTGGGTACCCAGGCCCACATCCGTCTGCTCTCCTCCGATGAGGTCAATGTCCTGCTGCCGGCACCCGCCGGCACTCAACTCCTGGTGCAGGAAGACAAGCGGGCGCAGCGCCTGCGCTCGATCAACAACTGGCAGCAGATCAGCGCCACCCTCGATCAATTGCCGAATCTGACCGCCGTCTCGCCGGTGGTGTCCGGGCCCGCATTCGTTCGCCGTGGAGAAGCGCTGGAGTCTGTGGCGCTGGTGGGGATCGATCTGGCACGCTATCAACAGATCATTCCGCTGCAGCGTTATGTGGTCAGTGGCCAGTTGCGCGTGGGCGCTGATGATGTGGTCATCGGCAAACTGCTGGCCGATGATCTCGGCGTTCGCGTCGGCAGCAAGCTGCGACTTGACACGGGGCAGCAGAACAACACCGTGGTGAATATAGCCGGCATATTCGAACTGGGAGTGCGTGAACTGGATTCGCGCTTTGTATACCTCGACCTCAGACAGGCGCAGTCGCTTCTGGGGCTGCCGGGCGGTGTCACGGTGATTGAGCTGACCGTGGCCAACATCTTCGAGGCAGACGTGATCGCCGAGCAGGTTGAGCGTCTGACGTCGCTGAACGCCGAAAGCTGGATCGAGACCAATGCACAATTGATGAGTGGCCTCACCGCGCAGAGCCTGTCCACCAATATGATCATTGTGTTTGTGGCGATATCGGTGGCCTTTGGCATCGCCAGCGTGCTCTCGGTCAGCGTGGTCCAGCGCACGCGGGAAATCGGCATCCTGCGTGCTACTGGCGCCACACGCGAGCAGATTCTCAAAGTGTTCCTG
>CAIRBI010000347.1 GCA_903876785.1 uncultured Gammaproteobacteria bacterium | reverse complement strand
GCCCGCGATGGGGCAGTGGCACTCAATCGCGGGCAAGGCCCGCTCCCACAGGGCAACTACAGGACTTCCAGTTTGGCGTACGACAGCACCAGCCACTTGCTGCCGCCTTCACGGAAGTTGACCTGCACCCGGGCGTTGGCGCCATGGCCTTCGCAGTTGAGGACAACGCCCTCGCCGAACTTGCCGTGGCGCACTCGCGCCCCCAGCGAGATGCCGCTGTCGGGTACGTCCTGCTGCACCAGTGATGGGGACAGCGCCGGGCGACCATAGAACGCGGAAGGCCGCGTGATAGTGGATTTGATGCGGACATGCTCAATCAGATTCGCCGGAATTTCGCGAATGAAACGCGAGGGGCGAGTGATGTTGACGTCTCCGTGCAGGCGCCGTGATTCGGCATGGGTCATGTACAGCTTCTGCATGGCGCGGGTGATGCCGACATAGCAGAGCCGACGCTCTTCTTCGAGCCCGGCCAGGCCATCCATCGACATCTTGTGCGGGAACAGGCCTTCCTCCATGCCAGCCAGGAACACCAGCGGGAACTCCAGACCTTTCGCGGAGTGCAGCGTCATCAGCTGCACGGCGTCATCGGACTCGCTTGCCTGACCTTCGCCAGCGTCGAGCGAGGCCTGATCCAGAAATGCGGCAAGGAATTCCATGGATTCGATGGCCATTGCCTCGGCGTCTTCGTCCAGCTCGTCGAAGCTGCCCGCAGCATTGACCAGTTCCTGCAGGTTTTCGATGCGGGCGCTGGCCTTCTCGCCACCTTCCTTCTCATGATGCGGGATCAGGCCGCTGTGGGTGATGACGTATTCCACCTTCTTCGCCAGCGCCAATGCTTCGCTGTTCTCGTGCATCTGCTGGATCAGCTCCATGAAGCGTTGCACGGCCGTGGCGGCGCGCGCGGCGAGCAGGCCATGGGTCAGGCACTTGCCAGCGGCTGCCCACAGCGACAGACCCTCGTCGCGAGCCACGCCGCGCAGGATCTCAAGGGTCTGATCGCCGATGCCACGGGTGGGCACGTTGATGACGCGCTCGATTGCTGTGTCGTCGTGACGGTTCACCAGCAGGCGCAGATAGGACAGCGCGTTCTTGATCTCCAGACGTTCGTAAAAACGGTGACCGCCGTAGATGCGATAGGGCAGGCCGACCCGCAGCAGCGCGTCTTCCATCTCCCGGGACTGGGCGTTGGAACGATAGAGTATGGCCGCGTCGGAGAGGCGGTTGCCGGTGTTGAGCCAGGATTGCAGGCGCTCGACGATGAAGCGCGCCTCGTCCTGTTCGTTGAAGGCTTCGTAAATGGAGATCGGCTCGCCGTCGCCGTCATCGGTCCACAGCTCTTTGCCGAGGCGCCCTGAGTTGTTGGCGATCAGCTTGTTGGCGGCCTTGAGAATGTTGGAGGTGGAGCGGTAGTTCTGCTCCAGCCGGACCATGTTGGCGCCCGGAAAATCCTGATTGAAGCGCTGGATGTTTTCGATCTTGGCGCCGCGCCAGCCATAGATGGACTGGTCGTCGTCACCCACCACCATCAGGTGATTGTCGCGGCCGGCCAGCACGCGCAGCCAGGCGTACTGAATCGTGTTGGTGTCCTGGAACTCGTCCACCAGGATGTGCTGAAAGCGGCGCTGATAATGCTGCAGGATCTGCGGATTGTGCAGCCACAGTTCGTGGGCGCGCAGCAGGATCTCGCCGAAATCCACCATGCCGCCCCGGTTGCAGGCCTCTTCATAGGCCGTGTAGAGAGCCAGCATGGTGCGGGTGTACTCGTCACCGTAGTGTTCGATATTGGCGGCGCGCAGGCCCTCGTCCTTCTGCGAGTTGATGTACCACTGACACTGGCGGGGCGGCCAGCGCTCCTCGTCCAGGTGCAGGGCTTTGCAGAGGCGCTTGATCAGCCGCAGCTGATCGTCGCTGTCGAGGATGTGGAAATTTTCCGGCAGCTTCGCCTCGCGCCAGTGGGTGCGCAACAGCCGATGGGCGAGACCATGAAAGGTGCCGACCCACATGCCGCCGAGCGGTTGCCCCAGCAGATGTTCGATGCGATGGCGCATCTCGCGGGCGGCCTTGTTGGTGAAGGTCACGGCGAGGATGCTGAAGGGAGAAATGTTCTCAATCTGCATCAGCCAGGCGATGCGGTGCACCAGTACGCGGGTCTTGCCGCTGCCGGCACCGGCCAGCACCAGCAGGTTGCTGGCCGGTGCGGCAACTGCGAGGCGTTGCGGTTCATTGAGTGAGTCGAGAAGATGTGAGACGTCCATGGCGCGGTATTCTAGCCTGAATAAATAACCAGTACACGCGCAAGTTCTGACTATGTGGGAGCGAGCCCAGCTCGCGATTGTTAAAAAAATCGCGAGCTGGGCTCGCTCCCACAGCAGGCTTTCTTTCAAACGGAACAACTTGCTAAGATGCCCGGCAAGTTCTGAACGGTCGCTCGACGCGGGCACTACCCGCCGCGCGCCTCACCCTCCCCGCGATGCTCGAAGGAGTCACGTATGTCCGCCAGCTCAGATTCTGCCAAATTCAATTGGCAGGACCCATTCCTGATGAACGACCTGCTTACCGAAGAAGAGCGCATGGTGCGTGACACGGCCCGCCAGTATGCGCAGGAGAAACTGCTGCCGCGCGTGCGCGACGCCTACCGACGCGAATACACCGACCCCGCCATTTTTCGCGAGATGGGTGAACTTGGCCTGCTCGGCGCAACCTTCCATGGCTATGGTTGTGCGGGGGTGAACTACGTCAGCTACGGCCTGATGGCGCGCGAGGTGGAGGCAGTGGATTCCGGCTACCGCTCCATGATGAGCGTGCAAT
This sequence comes from uncultured Gammaproteobacteria bacterium, assembly GCA_903876785.1. Taxonomy (GTDB): domain Bacteria; phylum Pseudomonadota; class Gammaproteobacteria; order Pseudomonadales; family Pseudohongiellaceae; genus UBA5078. The sequence goes on along the minus strand of CAIRBI010000347.1, from coordinate 913 downwards.
CCAGTCTTGTGATGCACCCCATCTACAGCTTCGGTTCCGAGGCACAGAAGCAGAAGTATCTGCCGAAGCTGGCCACCGGCGAATGGATTGGTTGTTTCGGTCTCACCGAACCAGATCACGGTTCCGACCCGGGTGGCATGCTGACGCGTGCGCGCAGTGTCGAGGGCGGTTTCCGCCTCAGCGGCGCCAAGAACTGGATCAGCAATTCCCCGATCGCCGACGTATTCGTGGTGTGGGGGAAGGACGACGAGGGCGTGATTCGTGGTTACATTCTGGAGAAGGGCATGCCGGGTCTGACCGCGCCCAAGATCGAGGGCAAGCTCGCACTGCGCGCCTCGATCACCGGCGGGATCGTGATGGACAATGTCTTCGTGCCTGCGGAGAACATGCTGCCGAACGTACAGGGCTTAAAGGGCCCGTTCAGCTGCCTGAACTCGGCGCGTCTTGGCATCGCCTGGGGTGCATTGGGCGCTGCCGAGACCTGCTGGAAAACGGCGCTGCAGTACACGCTGGACCGTAAGCAATTTGGTCGTCCATTGGCCGCGAATCAGCTGATTCAGAAGAAGCTGGCGGTGATGCAGACGGATATCTCGCTGGGGCTGCTGGGCTGCCTGCAGGGCTCGCGTCTGCGTGATGAGAACAAGCTGTCGCCGCCGCTGATCTCGTTGCTGAAGCGCAACTCCTGCCTGAAGGCGCTGGATACTGCCCGCGAGGCCCGCGACATGCTGGGAGGCAATGGTATCTCCGATGAGTACCCGGTGATGCGCCACCTGCAGAATCTGGAGGTGGTCAACACCTATGAAGGCACGCAGGATATTCACGCGCTGATCCTGGGCCGGGCCCAGACGGGCATTCAGGCTTTCAGCTGAGCCTGGCCCCTGTGGGAGCGGGCCTGCCCGCGATTGAATTTTGC
>CAIRBI010000346.1 GCA_903876785.1 uncultured Gammaproteobacteria bacterium | reverse complement strand
GGAGTTGTCTGCGCCACCGAGGACGGGGATCACCCGACAGTGCTCGACCTGATTGAGGATATGGACACCGAGGGCCTGAGCATCGGCGGGCGGCTGGACATCGACACCACCGGCCTTGTGCTGCTCAGCGATGACGGCCAATGGCTGCATCGCGTGACCTCGCCGCGTCACCTGTTCAGCAAGGTCTACCGGGCCACGCTGCAGGAGCCGGTCGATCAGCAAACCATCGACAGCTTTGCCACCGGCATGTTGCTGCGCGGCGAAGACAAGCGCACGGCACCGGCGCAGTGCGAGGCCCTCCCGGACAATGGCGCGCGCGTCACGCTCAACGAGGGACGCTACCATCAGGTCAAACGCATGTTCGCCGCCTGTGGCAATCATGTAGTCAGCCTGCACCGCGAGAAAATCGGCGCCGTCGCGCTGGATGACACGCTGACCGAGGGTGAGTACCGCATCCTCACCGCAACAGAAATAGAGAGCTTCACATCATGAAAAGTGCCACTGCCTCGACAACAACAGGCCACCAGGGCCACCATCTCGAACATCTCCTGATCGCCATGCTCAACGATGCGTCCACTGACGCGCAGGGGGCCACGCTGTGGATCGTCGACGAGAATCTTGCGCCCGCCCAGCTGCAGGCGATTCACCCCCGCGCCAACCTGCTCGCCATCACCAACCGCTTCGAGGTAGGTGAGGCACTGCGTGCGGCTGGCCAGCACGTGCTGGTCAATGATTTCGACGTCACCGCGCTGCCGGTGAGCTCGGTTGCGCGCATCGTCTATCGCGTCTCCAAGGAGCGGGCGCTGGTGCATCACTGCATCAACGAAGGCTATCGCCTGCTGGCACCCAGTGGCAGTCTGAACCTGCTCGGCCACAAGGACGATGGCATCAAGACCCATGGCAAGAACGGCGAACAGTTGTTCCGCAACAAGGCGCATCTGCAAAAGCACGGCATCGCCTATTGCACGACACTGCGCAAGTTTTCGCAGCTCGCCAGCGCCACTGCGAACCCGGAGTGGCTCGACAGCAAAGATTATCCCCGCCTGCGCCCGTGTCAGGTCGGCGCACTGGAATTCATCAGTAAACCCGGCGTCTTCGGCTGGAACAAGAGCGATCACGGCAGCGAATTGCTCGCCCGCGAAGCGCGCCAGTTGCTGCATGGACGCCCCGCTCCAGGCTCAGTGCTGGACCTCGGCTGTGGCTATGGCTATTTATTGCTGGTGACGGCAGACCTGCCCTTCGCGAAGCGCAGCGCCACTGACAACAATGCCGCTGCAGTGCTCGCGGCGACGGCGAGTTTTGCCCGGCAACAATTGTCTGTCGACGTGACGCTGGATGATTGCGGGGAACATCTGCAGGAGCGCTTCGATGTCATACTCTGCAATCCTCCCTTTCACCAGGGCTTCAGCACCAGCACTGCGCTGGCGGCAAAATTCCTGGCTCAGGTCCGCAAGCTGCTCAACAACAAGGGTATCGCGCTTCTTGTCGTCAACCAGTTCATCCCGGTGGAGAAGGTAGCGGCCGAGCATTTTCAAAACATCTCAACACTCTGCCTGCAAGACGGATTCAGGGTTGTGCAACTGAGCTGAACGACAGTGGACGCCACTCCGACACAGGTCTATGCTGGCGCCACTAAAAAAATAACAGGTTCATCTTCACAGGAGAATTACATGTACAACAAGATTAAAACCGGCCTCACGCTTCTCATGCTGATCTGTCTGCCCGGGCTGGCTTCAGCTCAGGACGAGAGCAAGACTTATATGTACGACCACGTCCACATGGCCGTGCCAGAGCCCGAAGTCGCGGCACAGTGGTACAAGGACAATATCGGTGGCGAGTTCATCGACGGCCGCACTGACCGTCTGTTGTTCGGAACGACCCGCATCATGTTCCTCAATGGAGACGCCGCCACCCCCAGCACTGGCGGTGTGGTGGATCACCTGGGCTTCTCGTTTACTGATCTGGCCGCTGCTGTCGAGCGCGTCCGTGCCGCTGGAGCCACAGTGACCACCGAACCACGCGAAGTGCCGGGCCTGTTCAAGCTGGCGTTTATCGTTGATCCGTTTGGCAACCGCATGGAACTGATCGAAGACGCTCAGCACCTGGGCTTCCACCATGTGCATCTGCGTTCTGCCGATCCGCAGGCGACGTTTGCATGGTATGAAGCGACCTTTGGCGGTATCCGCACCAATCTGCGCGGACGTATGGACGGCATCCTCTATCCGGGCAACGTCTGGCTGCTGATCTCCCAGGCCGATTCAACCTTCGCAAGCCAGGGCGCTTCAATTGATCACATCGGCTGGCGCGCGCTGGATTCAGCTGAAACCATTGCCGATCTGCAGGCCAAGGTGTGGAGTTCACCTCCGAACCACGCGACATGACGTTGCCCAACGGCATCATCAACTTCTTCTACGTGCAAGGCCCCGAAGGCGCGCGCATAGAACTGGTGCACCGCGCACCCGACATGCGCTGATAGGAGGGTGGGAGCGGGCCTGCCCGCGATAAATTTGGGGTCAGAGTAAATTTATCGCAGGCTGGCCCGCTCCCGCATTTTCCGATGTTGCCTGCTATACTGCCGGCCTTTTCACTAATCCGCCCGACAACAATAACAATCACCGGGTAACGACTGACAGAAATGAGATACCCGAATGAAAAAGTTACCACCGCCCTTTTACCGCTGGCGTCCGCACCCTTGGCATGGTCTTGATGTAGGTCCTGATGCGCCGCGTCTCGTTCATGCTTTTATCGAGATCTGCCCATTCGATCTGGTGAAATATGAAGTGGACAAGACGACCGGCTACCTGCGTGTTGACCGTCCGCAGCGCTCCTCTTCTCAGCATCCGACCTTGTACGGCTTCATTCCGCGCACCTACTGTGGCAACCGCTGCCGTGATCTGATGCCAGGTGCCGCTCGTGGTGACGGCGACCCGCTGGACATCTGTGTCATCAGCGAACGTCCCATCTCCAAGACCGAGATCATTCTGAATGCCAAGGTGATTGGCGGACTGCCGATGCTGGATGGTGGTGAGGCCGACGACAAGATCATTGCCGTGCTGCAAAACGATCCGCTGTTTGCCGATGTCGATGACATCACCGAACTGCCCCAGGCTCTGATCGAGAGACTGCGTCACTACTTCCTGACCTACAAGCTGATTCCCGGCCAGGAGAACAAAGTCTCCATCGGCGCCGCTTATGGTTACGAGCACGCCAAGGTGGTTATCCAGGCCGCGATGGACGACTACGCTGACGAGTACGGTTCATCCAATTAACCTAGAAAAAGGTTCGAAAAAAAGGGACGGTCGCCACTGGCGTACCGTCCCTTTTAATTTGCAGATGCAACTGATCCAGCAAAGCTCAGACTTTACTAGCCGCAGACCGGACGTCCCGCCTCCAGCGCACACGCCTCGGTGGTGCCACGTTGCTCACCCTGATGGCGCACTGCCGTGACTTGCGCCATCACCGAAATCGCGATCTCGGCCGGCGTCTTGCTGCCGATCTGCAGACCGATCGGAGCATACAGGCGCGCAATTTCTTCGGCCGTCAGACCAAGCTCCGGCAAACGCAAACGGCGGCTGGCGGATGTGCGATCCGATCCCATGGCCCCCACATAGAAGGCCGAGGTCTTCAGCGCTTCCATCAGCGCCATGTCGTCCACACGCGGGTCGTGAGCCAGGGCGATGATGCCGCTGTAAGGATCGCTGAAATTTTCGCGCACCACATCATCGGGAAGCTCGGCGGTGACATGCACGCCTTCCACATGCCAGTTGGCCAGATAATCGGGACGCGGATCGCAGAGCGTCACTTCGTATTCAAGCGCCAGCGCCATCTCGGCGACATAACGAGCGACATCGCCCGCACCGAGCAGCAGCAGTCGGTATTTGGGACTGAGGCAATGCAGCAGGGTGTCTTCACTGAGAATGACTTCCTCCTCGGCGGCACTGTTCACGACGCGGATTGTGCCGGTATGCAGATCAACCTCACGACTGGTGCGCCGCTGATTTTCCAGAGCCTCTGTCAATGCACCGAACACCTGACGACTGGCAGCATCCGGGGTGATGTATTCGAGCAGCACATGCAGCTGGCCGCCGCAGGGCAGACGCAGGCGGGC
>CAIRBI010000345.1 GCA_903876785.1 uncultured Gammaproteobacteria bacterium | reverse complement strand
CGCGGGCGGGCCCGCTCCCACAGAGTAAACAGAACCGCGCATTTTTTAGAGTAACGACATGCACAACGAAAGTATCGACGACCAGAACATCGCCTCCAACGAGCCCCTGATCACTCCGGAACAACTCAAGAGTGAGTTGCCCCTGAGAGGTGCAGCGCTGCAGTCGGTCCGACAGGCGCGCGACACCATCTTCAATATTCTGGATCGCAAAGATCAGCGTCTGTTTGTAGTGGTGGGCCCCTGCTCAATTCACGACGTGGATGCCGCGATGGAGTACGCTCATCGTCTGCAGGTGCTCGCGGAAGAATTGAAGGACACGTTGTATCTGGTGATGCGCGTCTACTTCGAGAAGCCGCGTACCTCCGTGGGCTGGAAGGGGCTGATCAACGATCCTCATATGGATGACACCTTCAAGATTGAAGAGGGGTTGCGCAAGGGCCGCAAGCTCTTGCTGGATATCGCCGGCCTTGGCCTGCCAACCTCCACCGAAGCGCTGGACCCGATTTCTCCCCAATACCTGCAGGATATCATCGCCTGGTCGGCCATTGGTGCGAGAACTACTGAGTCGCAGACACACCGCGAAATGTCCAGCGGACTGTCCTCGCCGGTGGGTTTCAAGAACGGCACGGACGGCGGCCTGACGGTGGCGATCAACGCCATGCAATCAGTGAGCAGCCCGCATCGCTTCCTCGGCATCAACAGCAAGGGGCAGGTTTCCGTCGTCACCACCAAGGGCAATCCCTATGCACACGTCGTACTGCGCGGCGGCAGTGCCGGGCCGAACTATGACTCGGTGCACGTGGCACAGTGCGAGTCGGCACTCAAGAAGGGTAAAGTCAGCAGCAATATCATGATCGACTGCAGCCATGCCAACTCCAACAAGGACCCGGCCGTGCAGTCACTGGTGCTCAAGGACGTGACCCACCAGATTCTGGAGGGCAATCAGTCGATTATCGGGGTGATGCTGGAGAGCAATCTGCATTTCGGCAATCAGTCCATTCCCAAGGACCTCTCGCAGTTGAAGTACGGCGTATCGGTGACCGATGCCTGCATCGATTGGGAAGAGACTGAGCGTAGTCTGCGGGAAATGGCCGCGAAGTTGCGGCCGGTGCTGCCGGAGCGCACTGCGCCGCTGTAAGTACTCCTGTGGGAGCGAGCCTGCTCGCGATTGATTCTTGCGCTGATCTATCTCGCAAAATTTATCGCGAGCAGGCTCGCTCCCACAGGGCAAGATTACATATTGCTGACATTCCCCAGCGGCATCAATTCCAGCTCCTCACGACCTTGCCTGACCCACTCCTGCACATGAGGATTGGCGAGCAGCGTGTTTGCGTAGCGCTGGGCCTCCATGCTCAATTTGGCGCCATAAGCGCGGAAGCAGATCGCCATCGGCGCGTACATCGCATCAGCGATGGAGAAGCGCCCGAACAGATAATCCCCCCCCACGCCGTGCTTGCGTCGGCAGCAGCTCCAGATAGCGTCGATACGAGCGATCTCATCCGCGATTCTGTCGGAGACAGCCATAGGCACTGAGGCTTTGCAGTTCATTGGCCATTCTTTCTTGAGGTTGGGGAATTCGGAATGGATCTCTGCACAGATCGAGCGCGCACTGGCGCGCTTCTTGGGGTTGGCGGGCCAGCCGCGCCCGTCAAGCAGCTGTTCGGAAATGTATTCGCTGATGGCCAGCGAATCCCACACGGTGGTCTCGTTGTGCAGCAGCGCCGGCACCTTGAGCGACGGTGAATAGGGCCCGAGCTTTTCGGCCGTATTGTTCTGATAGAGAGCAATATTGATTTCTTCGAAGGGGATATCGAAGGCCTTCAAAAGCAGCCAGGGGCGCATCGACCAGGAAGAATAATTCTTGTTGCCAATTACCAGTTTGATACCACTCATGCACACCACCTCCTATTGACGCTGTTTACTTCTACGTTGTTAGTGTGATTTATGCGTTGGAAGTTCCGGGGCGATCAGGGCGATGCGCTGACTAAATATGGCAGAATCAGGGCAGCGGTTTGACGTGCGCAGCGCTGGGATTGAAGGCTCACCTTTGCCTGACAAATACTGTATAGTCGGCCCGGAATATAGCCGGATGTATAGCTGGATCTATAGCTGAGTCCATGGCGGAAAGTGTGGCCGGAGGCGTGACGGTGTATATGGCAAGAAGAATCGCAATTGTGGAGGACGAGGCCGCCCTGCGTGAGAATTATGCAGACGTGTTGCGCAAACAGGGCTACGAGGTGCAGACCTACGCCAATCGCAAAGACGCCATGCGCTCGTTCGACATTCGCCTGCCCAATCTCGCGATCATCGACATCGGGCTCGAAAACGAGATCGATGGCGGCTTCACCCTCTGCCAGTCGTTGCGTTCGATGTCGGACACACTTCCCATCATTTTCCTCACCGCCCGCGACAACGACTTCGATACCGTCAGCGGTCTGCGCATGGGCGCTGACGATTACCTGACCAAGGACATCAGCCTCCCTCATCTGTCGGCACGCATTGCCGCACTGTTTCGTCGTCTTGATGTGCTGGACCAGCCCACCTCACCCGAGAATCTACTGCAGCGCGATGATCTCACACTCGACATCGGGCGGCTGACCATTCATTGGAAAAATATTCCCGTGCCGCTTACTGTCACCGAATTCTGGATGGTGCACGCACTGGTCAAGTTTCCCGGTCACGTGAAGAGCCGTCAGGTATTGATGCAGGAGTCAAAAATCTTCGTGGATGGCAGCACCATTACCTCGCATGTGAAAAGAATCCGCAGGAAGTTCATTCAGGTGGACGAGGCGTTCGATTGCATTGAGACTGTGTACGGCATGGGTTACCGCTGGAACCCCCAGAATGTGTCCGGCAGCACTGAAGAATAATGTCCCGCTTCCTTAAAAATCCATTCGGCATCCGCTTCAAACTGGTGTTCATGTCCAGCTTTCTGCTGGTGATTCCGTGGCTCGGTTATCAATACATCCTGGAGATGGAGGAATACCTGCGCCGAGGCCAGGAGCAGACGGTGCTGGGCACTGCGCGTGCGCTGGCGACGGCCTTGAACGAACGTCCCGAGCTGTTCGATGAGGGCAGCTACGGACGCGCCCGTCGCAGCGCCGACCTCTATGTTTATCCGGTGTTCTATCCGCTGTCGCTGGACGACAGCACACTGGTCGACTGGCAGGACTACCAGGGCTACGAGTTGTCCTATGGCAAGGACGATTCGATCGGCACGCCACTGAATCCCCGCGGCCCCTTCGCCCGCTACTACCACTACGACGAATCACTCAACTTCAAACTGCTGGTCGGTGAGTACAACCGCTCGCTGTATGCCTACCTGAAGGTCGTCGACGACAAGCTTGTCTATCGCAGCGAAGAGAGTCTGAGCGTACATCGCAACGACTTTCTGCAGATATCGCTGGTGACTCGCGAGAACCAGCTCAAGCGCTATGTCATCTCGCCGCGTGGCGCGGAATTCGTCTATGCCTATGAGATCGGTGCTGACATTCGTGATCTTTCTGCACTCCGCCATGAAGACCGCATTGTTGGACAATGGTATGAAGTGCCTGGCGGGTATGAAGTTGAACTGCGCCTGCCCACCACCATGCTGGGCGAACAACTGGGTTTTGCAGTCTACGACGTCGACAGTGACGAGACGCGAGAGGTGTCGTCGGTCGTCGCCACCTCGGACGTCAATGACAGCGCGCGGCTGGGTTCGCTGCGTCGCCCCACGCCGGAGATCGACCGCATAGTGGAGGGCATGGGCCTCACCAACTCGCGAATTCAGGTGATCGACCGCGGTGGGCGGATTCTGCTCAGCGTGGGCGAGATACAAACGGCAACCGGTCTCGTGCTGAGTCCCGAGCCGGGAGAGGAGCGCGTCAACAAGTATTGGAAATTCATCGAAGACACGGTACTACTGCCGCTCTATTACCGCATTCTCACCAAGCCCTCCAACGATTTCATCGATGAACTCTATGCTGGCGGCACAGTGGAGGGCGCGCATATCGATTCGGCGCTGGATGGAGAGCCGCAGACGCAGTTTCGCACACTGGCGGATTCGCAGACGCGAATTCTGGAAGCGGCCTATCCGATTCTCGGAGACGGTGCGGTACTCGGTGCGGTGATCGTCGATCAGAACATGAATGGTATCCGCACCTTCCGCAATCAGGCGCTGGAGACGCTCTTCAACACCATCATCGGTGTGATGCTGGTGACCAGTGTCGGCTTGTTCGCGTTTGCTTCGCGAATTTCTTCGCGAATCCGCGAACTGCGCAATCAGGCCGAGCACATCATCGATGACAATGGTCGTCTGCAGAACTCCATTCGCGCCAGTGACAGCTCCGATGAAATCGGTGATCTCTCGCGCAGCTTTTCCAATATTGTAGAACGGTTGACCCAGTACACGAGTTATCTGGAGAACATGTCGT
>CAIRBI010000344.1 GCA_903876785.1 uncultured Gammaproteobacteria bacterium | reverse complement strand
TCGTTTTACAACCCCGCCCTGCATGCGGCAGAGGAAGAACTTGCGGGACGAGTGGTGCGGGTGACGGGGAAAGTCTCCGCCATCAGCAACAATGGAACAAGGGCACTTGCTCGCGGATCAGAAGTGTATGTGGGTGACACTATCACGACGGGACCCGACGGCTGGGCGCAGATCAAACTGACAGATTCAGCCATTGTTGCATTGAAAGCTGACACCGCCTTCGCCATCACCGAATACACCTTCCAATCAGCATCCGGACAGCCTGATCGAGCCACCATGAATTTGATTCAAGGCGGCTTCCGCACCATTACCGGCAGCATAGGAGATGTGGACAAAGACGCCTTTCGCGACGATTGGTATCCGAGGCACAGATCACGAAGGAACCATCACTCCAGATGGTCTTTACACAGGCGTCTGGGATGGTGGCACAACTATCGAGAATGAATCCGGCAGCATCGATCTCGGGGTTGGTGCTGACTATGACTACGCCTATGTTCCCTCGCCTGAGAATCCGCCAGTAGGACTGGTCGATCAGCCCGTTGAGCTCGGCAACATCCCGATTGAGCTTGTGACTGAGGATGTAGCTGAGCAAGATGACACCGATACTGACACTGACACTGATAACGCGGCTGGTGGCGGCAATGCTCCGGCAGGGGGTGCCGCCGGGGGAAACGGCGCAGGCAATGTTGCTGGTGCGACAGGTGGAACCGACGCACCAGAGCGGCAGTTACCTCCTGCGGCTGCACTTGCCACCATCAGAGATGAAACCGTAGTTGGATTTACGCCTGGCGGTACCTCCGACACCAGTGGGACGGGGCAAGGTCAGGGCCTTGCGCTAGCTGTTACGATCAACCCGAACGACAGTGGTGACGGAATTATTGCTTGTGCCACCGATTCACAAGTCTGCAGAGATCCTGATCCGGAGCCCGAACCCCAACCGGAGCCTCAGCCCGAGACACAACCAGAACCTCAGCCAGAGCCACGCCCCGAACCTCAACCGGAACCCCAGCCAGAGCCTCAACCGGAACCCCAGCCAGAGCCTAAGCCGGAACCGCAACCTGAGCCTAAGCCGGAGCCACAACCTGAGCCTAAGCCGGAGCCACAACCTGAGCCTAAGCCGGAACCGCAACCTGAGCCTAAGCCGGAGCCACAACCTGAGCCTAAGCCGGAGCCACAACCTGAACCTAAGCCAGAACCGCAGCCCGAGCCTGAACCTGAACCTCAGCCTGAGCCGGCTCCTGAACCAGAGCCCGAAGAGCCTCCGCAACCAACTCCTGAGCCTCAGCCAGAACCACAACCTGCGCTGTCTTCATCAGAGCTGGCTTCACTGGTTCGCAGTGCCGGTCTTTCTCTGATCAATAATGGGACAAGAACACGAATCAGCGGATTCGCCAGCCTGGATACAAACGGGGCAGGAACGCCTCTTCTTGCCAGCAGCACTCAGGTTTTCAGGGTCGAGAACGCCGAGATTCTAAATCCCACCACTGGCGTGGATGGTTTCCAGGTCAACTGGGGCGGTTGGCGTGGAACGACACAGAACCCGATCAAACTCCAGGACCGCACGAACGCCACGCAGTTCTCGCTTTTGACAAATGCGTCTTTGCTGTATTTCACTGCGACACCAAGTACCCCCACTTTCACAGGCAGTCGCACTTTCAACACAAGTGAGCATTTTCTTGCAATTGGAGGGGGAAACACTTCAGTCAAGACTGTCAGTGGTACTTTCAACATCAATTTCGATAGCGCGACATTGTCCGGTGATCTGGATGTCAACGTCTGCGTTACCTCGGGCTGCAGTGTCGCCACCGAAAAATGGGACGGGAACGTTACGGGGCAACTGACTAGTGGAAAGATACAAAATGGCAGTGTCACAGGGACAATTGTGCCTACTGTCACGCAAACTGGTGGAAGTCTTGGCGCAGGAGGTACAGCTTTTTCAGTGACCAGTACGCGTCTTTTCAATGGATCCATGAGTGGGGTATTCACGGGAACTAATTCACGCGGACTGGTGATCGACTTCAATCTCGCGGAATCGGATTCAAGCAATTATTTAAGCGGTGTCAGCCTACTGAAGATCAACCTGCCTGACCCTGCCCTGAGCAGTCTGGAGCTCGCAAGTCTGGTCAACTATGGATTCGCCATTATTAGTTCCGGAACAAATAAAGGAGTTCTGATTGGTGAATCTCCGAGTTTGACTTATCCCTCCACCTCTACCCTGCTCGCGAACTCGAATGTGGTTCTACGATCTCATACATCGTATTCCAGCGAAATCAGTTACGACGTTGGGGAAAGCGGGGTGAGTTGGGGTATGTGGTATGCCAATGTCCCCGATGCTCCTCGCCTGCAAACTGATCGCAACGACGGTTCCGTCTTCACTGCCATTGATTCGAACGTCTTCTTTGCTTCAGTGCCACTGTCTCCAGTGAATAGTAGAACCGGCACTCGCAAGTTTGTTGAAGAAGGTCACTACTTTGCCAGACACAGTCGAAACGATACGCCCTCACTGGATGGTGGGTTCGATGTCAATCTCGATTCGGGTGCGGTCTCCAATGGATTTCTGCATATTGGAATTGAAGCGAGTGGCCTATATTACAAATGGAAGGTTGAGAATTTCAGTGGCACGTTAAGCAACGGCATACTTGCGAAGACCAATGTGAGTGGAGCAATTTATCCGGACACTTACAACAACACTGCGGTCACGGAGACGCCGTCAATATCTGGCACGATCAACGGCGCTGTCACCGGGGATAATGCTAACAACTTCGTTCTTGGCTTCGATCTGATAAGTGGGACAGACTTCCTTGCAGGGGCCAGCCTGTTCAAGGTACATATTCCTCAACCCGCATTGAGCTCAATCGAAGAAGGGACACTCAGTCGGGTAGGATTTGGTTTGTTGGGTCCAGGCCCCAATCAGGGACTTCTGTTCGGACAAGCACCAAATTTCAACAGTAACAGTACGCCCTTGATCTACAGTGCCGATCCTGGCTTTGTATTGCGGCCGACTTATGAAGACGACGATCTCGCGACAGACGTTGGTGGCTATCAGGTTACCTGGGGGCGATGGACCAGTCCGTCGTATTCTCCAGTCAAGGTGCAGACGGATCTAACCGATGGTTCAATTTTCGATACGGTCACTGAACCGATAGTAATGACATCGGTTACTGCGACAAACATTGCGAGCCTGACCGGATCAGGAAGATTCGACACTTCTGGTCATTTTATAGGTAATTCGAATGCGGGAACTCTGCACTCCGTCACTGGAAATTTTGATATCGATCTCGGCACAGGACAACTTTGGAATGGATTGCTGAAAGTCAAAATGAATGTGAGCTCGAGTTACTATGAATGGCTAAGTAACAGCTTCACCGGGAGTTTTTCAGACAACGGTGTGCTTCCGCAAATCAATATCACTGGCCGCGTCAAACCCTGGGGAGCAGAAAGCTCATCGAGTGATCCCTTGTTTACCGGCAAACTAAATGGTGTTCTCACTGGCACTGGAGCGACTGGTTTTGTCTTGGGTTTCGATATCCGGGGTGCAACCTCCCAGTACATCACCGGCATTACTTTGCTGGAGAGAACTGGTGGATTGCCCTCTTTCAGCTCCCAGGATATCACCGCACTTCGCAACGCTAATCGCTTCGGATTACTGCTGATACCCAACACTCCCAATATTGACGGCGGCTCTGAGCACCGTGTGACATTATTCGGCAACGTGACTCAACAGACGAACGCGGTCGATATGATCATCGACAATGACCCTTCAAGCCTGTTGACGCTGGATGAGACGCCGAGCCGGGTGGCAAGGCGCAACGGTTCCACCATCGTGCAATTGACCAGTGACATCAACGTGGGCGAACTGGGCCTCAACTGGGGGCGCTGGGATGCGTCTGCGCAGAACAAGATCAAGCTGGAGACGGATTACAACGATTCGGACTCGTTTAGTCTGCTCGAAAACGATGCTGTATTCGCCAGTTTCAATCCTACATCCACCATATCACTTGCCTCGCTCGGGAGTGTGAAGCGCACCTATCTGGGTTCCGATTCCTCCATTTTTACCCGTGTGGCACCGGGTAATTGGCTTAGTAACAGCTACCTGCCGATTAGCGAAATGCGGTCCATTTTCGACGTCGATTTTGCGACCGGGGATTTAACGAACGGAGGATTGCTAGTGTGTCTCGGAGGGGCTCAATGCATTCCAGACAATCAACTCGCGCTAGGAGTCACTGAGAAGTGGAAAGTCTCCTATACGGGTCGCTTTGTAAATGGAATTTTAACTAACGTAACACTACAGAATACTGATATTGCTGATGGCACCGACAGTGCACGCAGTATTTCCGGCGATCTTGTTGGCGCGCTCGTTGGCGACGGCGCAACCAGCGATCGAATTGCAAAGAGCTTTATCGGTGGGCTGAATCTGCATGAGACAGGTACGCCTGAGCATTTTGTCAGCGCCTCGTATCTGATTCCTACAGATAGTTATCTCAGTGCCGCTGAATTGCTGGCTTTGGGCAATGGGAAGTACGGCATGTTTGCCACATCAGGCACCATGAACCTGCTCCGTGGCGGGCGTGCTGGGAAAATTGAAAATCCCAATTCGGTTATTCTGGCAGATTACAACTTGTTAGAAATAGATGGTTTGTCTTCCGCGTTCAACGACTACCCGCCAGGAAGATCTCTAACTAAGGGCTCAGCCACGCAGAGCTACATCAATACCAACGTTGGCTCTCTTGGCAACGATTTGGTGGTCTGGGGGCGGTGGGATGCCACACCCACAGACGCGATTCGAAGGAAGATCCGAGGCAGTGCAAACTCCGAGATTGGCCAGAACGCCTTCTGGTTTATTGCAACGCCCAGTATCAATGAAAACGCTACCGGACAATACCGCTATGCGAAACTCCTCGATTATCAGATTGGCACAGGCAGCGGTACGTTCGATGGCAAGGTGAACTATTTTGGCTTCTCCATGGTGATGACGACTGGAGCGATTTCTAATGGTCATCTCTCCCTTGAAGCAGGTACGAGCCAGGCAACACGGAAGACTTGGTCCGTCGACTTCAGTGGATACGCGTTGACAGCCAAACGTGATCTGGTGCAATTTTCAGTCACGAATGGCACTATCCGAGATGCCAGCAAGAACCTGCTCAGCAACGTAATAGTGAGAGGAGGCATATCGGGTATGTTCGTAAAATCAGGCGAAGCCATGGTCTCTGCCTTTGCGCTCCGCAACGACAATACCGCCGGTCCGCAGGAGAATGTCTCCGGCACGATGCTGGTTGGACAGGGAATTGGCTGGGGCGCCTGGAATAGTCCAGTAGGAGCGGATTGGTCTGCACCGACGCAGGCCGAGGTCACAGATTTCTTCACAAGATCGTCAGCAGTTGCGCCTGCAGCAAATCTGACCGGCCAGTATAACTATCGAGATACCAATGACTATTTTGTGAAAGGCAGCCACGGAAATGTCACAGGAGTGGATGCATCACTGAGGGTTAATCTTGGAACTGGCGTAATAACCAATGGCGCACTACGCGTCGACGTTGACGACCCCAGTGGTCCGGATGACCACGTCTGGCGTCTGAATTTTGCTGGTAATGTCAATGCGGGCGCTGTGACGCTCAACAGCATTACCAACGCTCAGGTGGAACATTTGGGGACAACGAATTCAACCTTCACGAACGCCAACGCGAGCCTTGGCGGATTATTCACCGGTGCAAACGCAGAAGAATTCCTGATGGAATTCGACTTGCTGGATCAGGCGAACAATCAGCATCGCGTGGGTGGACTGGTGATTCTTGATGACAAGGCTCAAGTTGTGGCTCCCCAGTAGGGGAATCTCTACCTTTACAAACCCTCGTCGAGCTCAAGCGACGCGGAGTTGATGCAATAGCGCAACCCGGTTGGTGCGGGGCCGTCGTCAAAGACGTGCCCCAGGTGCGCATCGCAGAACTTGCAGAGCACTTCGGTTCTGCGCATGAACAGACTGTTGTCAGCCTCCGTATGCACATTCTCTGCGGCTATGGGGGAGTGAAAGCTCGGCCAGCCACTTCCAGAATCAAACTTCGTGGCGGACGAAAACAACGGTGTGCTGCATGACACGCAACGATAGGTGCCGTTTTTCTCACAATCCCAGTATTTGCCGCTGAAGGCGCGCTCTGTCCCCTTCTCTCTCACGATGCGATAGGCATCATCGCCCAGGTGCTTGCGAAGCACATCGTTCGAGCGTCTGCGAACCGCCTTACCCTGCCCTCTGTCTGTCATCGCTTCTCTCCAGTGTGGTTCGTTTCCGGGTCTGTCATTTTTCTTGCTTCGGTTTACAATAGCCGCCAATTTACATGGCACAAGCGCATCATACGCGCATCAATTTCCGGATCAATACGCAAGTCTCTTTACGGGATCAGAGAAGAATGGTTATGAAGAAGATCAGACAGTCGGACAAACTCAGCAAAGTCTGTTACGACATTCGCGGCCCGGTTCTGGAGGAGGCCAAGCGCCTCGAAGAAGAAGGCCACCGTATTTTGAAATTGAATATCGGCAACCCGGCTGCGTTCGGCTTCGAGGCGCCGGATGAGATTATTCAGGACGTCATCCGCAATCTTTCCAATGCCCAGGGTTACAGCGATTCCAAGGGACTCTTCTCAGCTCGCAAAGCCATCATGCAGGAATGCCAGAAGCTTGAGATCAGCGGCGTCGATATCGGCGACATCTATCTTGGTAACGGCGTCAGCGAGCTGATCGTCATGGCCATGCAGGCGCTGCTGAACAATGGAGATGAAGTTCTGCTGCCCGCTCCGGATTATCCGCTGTGGACTGCGGCCGTGAGTCTCGCCGGCGGTACCCCGGTACATTATGTCTGTGACGAAGGCGCCGACTGGTTTCCGGACCTCAAGGACATGGAGAAGAAGATCACGCCTAACACCAAAGCGCTGGTCATCATCAATCCGAACAATCCGACAGGCGCGGTTTACAGCAAGGAAGTGCTGCTGGACATCGTCAAGTTTGCCCGCAAGCACAAACTGGTGCTTTTCTCCGACGAGATTTACAGCAAGATCCTCTACGACGATGCGGTGCACATTCCAATCGCTTCACTGTGCGACGATCTGCTGGTGGTGACTTTCAACGGCCTGTCAAAATCCTATCGCCTGGCGGGTTTCCGCTCGGGCTGGATGATTCTGAGTGGTGCCAAAGACAAGGCGGAGAATTACATCGAGGGCCTGGAGATTCTCTCCAACATGCGTCTCTGCGCCAACGTGCCAGCCCAGTTTGCGGTGCAGACAGCGCTCGGTGGCTATCAGAGCATCAATGAACTTATTCTGCCCGGTGGCAGGTTACGTGAGCAGCGCGATCTGGCGTGGAACATGATTTCACAAATTCCGGGCGTGACTTGTGTGAAGCCGAAAGGCGCGATCTACATGTTTCCGAAACTGGACCCGCAAATGTATCCCGTGAAGGACGATGCGAAGTTCATTTACGATTTGCTGGAGAAGGAAAAGATCTTGCTGGTGCAAGGCAGCGCGTTCAACATCAAAGACAAGAATCACTTCCGCATAGTGTTCCTACCCAGCAGCGATGTGTTACAGCAGGCGATTTCCAAGATCGAGCGGTTCCTGCAGAAGGTCGAGTTTTAATCTCTTTTTAGACAGTTGCAAAACTGAAACCCAGCGCCGTCAGTTTGATGGCGACGGCTGGGGTGAGCAGGCCCTTTTCAAGCACCCTTTGGTCGAAGGTGTAATGTGAGAATTCGCGACGTGCGCTGAGGGTTTTGCGGATGTCGTCGAACACTGCCGCGCCGTTGGTCGAACTGGCGCCACGCAGACGCTGATCGACGGCATTGACACTGAAGGCAGCTCGCAGACATTCCGCCCAGACACGTTCGGTCGGATTGCTCACTTCACTGCGCTGCGTCTGCGCAAGACAAACTGCCAGTTCTGTTTTGGATTCCGCCACAGAGTCGCTGGCTGGGTTTGCAGTCAGATTGAAGTACTGCAAGAAAGCCTCGTAATTACGCTCACTCGCGCTGCGTTTGGCCTCCACGCTGTAGCCGGCGATGTGAGGAGTGCCCAGGTTGACCAGGGCGAGTAAATCGCGAGAAATATCCGGTTCATTTTCCCAGACATCCCAAAGCGTCAGCAGATCTTTGTTTCTCTCCAGTCTCTTGAGTAGCGCCACGTTGTCCACCACCTCTCCGCGCGAGGCATTGATCAAAAGAGTGCCCGGCGCGATTCGATCCAGTCTTTCTTGATTCAATAGATGCCAGGTCGGATGTTCGCCGTCGCGACTCAAGGGTGTGTGCAGCGAAATAAGCGATGCCGACAATGCTGTTTCCAGGTCGCAGAAACGAACATCCGCAAACTCTTCACCCCTGCCCTGTTGCCTCTCCACAAACGGATCACAGACGACGCAGTCGATATCCAACTCACGCAGGCGCCGATAAAAGCCTTTGCCAACATGGCCGAAACCGATGATGGCGGCGCGCTTTCCTCGGAGTGAAAAAAGCCCTCGGCAAGTAAGCTCGGCGATGCCGCTCAGACAATATTCCACCACGGCGTTGGCGTTACTTCCGGCAGCATCCGCAACACCAATCCCGGCCGCTCGCAAGTAGCTCAGATCCAGATGATCGGTGCCACTGGTCGCTGTCGCCACGAAGCGCACGCGCGAACCTTCGAGCAGTGCACGATCCACCCGGGTGATGGAGCGAACCAGCAGCACATCGGCATCACGCACATCGGCCGCGCAGATCTGGCGACCCGGCAAAAGCCGCAATTCACCATGTTGTCGAAACAAGTCTTCCACGGCAACGATGTTTTCATCGGCAACTATTTTCAAAGTGCCTGTCTGCGCAGAGCCTGTTTTCAAAGAAGCAACCTTCATGAGTTCTCCGTTTCGGCATCGTTCGTCGGCTGCAATCCCGTGAGCAAGGCCAGGTAGCGCTCCACCATGTGCGCTTCGAGACCCTCGCGTTGCAGCAGTTCCCGAACGCCCGAAACCTCGGGCGCGTGCCACTGCAGCGAGGAAACGGGTACCTGAGAATACGCTTCGTCAGGGGCGTCGATATCCTGCACGATCGTCGCCAGCGTGCGGCTCAGGCGCGCTTCGGATTCATAGCGCCGCAATAGCTCGCCGCCTTTGCTCGCGCCTCGGTAGGAAAGCAAGGCAACATCAGCGAGATTCTCATACAGCAAGGGAATCGATTCGAAATGCCGCAACAGGCAGGTGGCGGCCACCGGGCCGATGCCAGGAACACCGGGAATACTGTCTACCGCATCCCCCACCAGCCCGAGGTAATCGGGGAACTGCTCCGCTCGAATGCCGTACTGTTCGACAATGTGTTTGCGAAAACGTCGTGTCGACCCGCTGAAATCCCACAGATGATCATGATCGCTGTGCAACAACTGCGCGAGGTCTTTGTCGCGGCTGATGATGCTGATGCCAGGCGCGCCTTCCAGATTCATTTCCCGGTGCTGTGCCCGCACCCGGGCGGCGAGCGTGCCGATGATGTCATCCGCTTCGTACACCCGGCTTCCGAAGGCTGACACCCCCAACAGTGCTGTCAGCTCGGCACAGGCCCGCAACTGCCGGGCAAGATTCTCGTCGGGTAGCTCACGATTGGATTTATAGGCTGGATAGAGCGCATGCCGGAAGCCGCAGAAGAGGCTTTCATCGAAGGCTGCGGCCACATGTCGAGGGCGAGCCTGGCGCAGGAAGCGCTGCAGGAATTGGGCATAACCAAACAAAGCGCTCAGGTCCCGGCCATCCTGCGCCAATACCTGCAGGTGCGGCGAGAAATAAGCCTGAAAGATGTAGATGGACGCATCCACCAGATACACGGGTTTGGACATGTAGGCTCTCGGCGGGGACGCAGGCGTTCCG
>CAIRBI010000343.1 GCA_903876785.1 uncultured Gammaproteobacteria bacterium | reverse complement strand
TTGAAAATGGAACTCGATAGAGAAATATCTAATTTGGAAACTCTATCGGGTGAGCAGATTTCTTCAAGAAACTGGGATATCGCACTTAATCTTCTAATTATACCAGGAGTAGGCGCTCTCACCGGAGATCAGGAGGAGGCAATAGCACAATCTAAAGGGCGACTAGTCGTAATGCAGGACGAATTTGGCACAAGATGTGTTGAAAACTAAATCTGATTACCACTTCTTGATTGCTCGGTAAAGTGTGAAGCAGTCACATATCACTGATTTATACTCCGCCATTGCTACAAATCTAGTGTCCTAGTTAGCGAATTTGTTGATCTCCGTCTTGTGTTACTAGTGAGCACCATAATTGCACTTACATCCGACACTTTTATTCTGCTTTTTTAAGGAAAGGAATAATAATTAATGAACGCTAAAGCTAAAATTATCGCGTTAATGCTTGCCCTGAGTCTTTTGCAGGCATGCGCTGCGGCGGCCCGCTCGGATAGAATGGTCCCGGAGAATATTAGTCCGGCAGCTACAGCTCAGACAGTAATGTTGTCGGTGGGGTCTGTTGGCGGGGGGGCCGCAACAAATCCCATGTTTTCATCACAAGTTGGTGACGAAGAGTTTCGTCAAGCCCTTAGCGAAACACTACAAGCTGCCGGGCTATCAAACCGAAGCGCTTCTGCCCAAAACACTTACACAGTGGAAGCCTCTTTGACAGGGTTGTCAGACCCTATTATGGGTTTTAGTTTTACTGTTGAATCTGAAGTCTACTATCAGGTGACTCGAAATTCTGACAGTACGACTATTTTCGCAGAATCAATCAAAGCATCTGGTACTGCCAAGGTTGGCGAAGCATTCGTTGGAACAGAAAGGCTAAGGATAGCCAAAGAATACTCGATAAGGGAAAACATTAGCGCATTCATTGAGGCAATTGTCAGTATCTTAAATTCCAACCAGTGAAATATTAGGCGGATTCAACTTCGAAGCGCATAACGGTTTAGGCCGCTAAGGCCGCCATTTCCTGCCGCAGGGGGAATGGCCGACAATCGTACTAAAAAGGGTATTTTCGGACAGATGCGCGCGCGGGGCTCGCTTTTTCTGTGCTTAATGATGGCAGAAAAATCTGGCTTGGATAGATGTGCAACATTAAGAATGATCGATGAAGGCGGCCACAATACGCCGATGCGCCGCAGCGCTATAAGGGTTTGCGTATGGGCCGCCTGTATTGAGTTTAGTACAGTTTCAGGAATTTGCCAGCCGACAGTTCAGGCATTGCTTATCTAGTGGCTTGCTAGACCAGAATGGCCATAACGCAAACAGCGAACCTCTCAACTTACCGTCTATAAAGGCGCTGCCGTCAGTGAGCAGATTGCTAAGCGTCGGTTTAGCGGAGGAGAATCGGCAATGGGTTTATGGCGGGTAAGATGGGGGGTAAAGTTATTTTGTTTCTTAACTTATTGATTTATAACGCTAGATGGTGCCCAGAAGAGGACTTGAACCTCCACGACCTTTCGATCACCAGCACCTGAAGCTGGCGTGTCTACCAATTCCACCACCTGGGCAGGAGGAGATAATGCAGGCGCGCACTGTATCCAGAAGCCCTGTAGCTGTCAATTCCCAGCAGCAGATTTGTTTAACTAAAGCCTGACTGACCTGTGTATACTGCCTTTGAATCCCCCCAGAATTTGGCAGGTTATGAGTAAGAAAAGAGAAGAACCCTCAGCTGTTGCAGACCCCTTCGCAAGTCGGGAAGCGGAAAATTACGAAAATCCGATTCCCAGTCGTGAGTACATCCTCGAATACATGGAAAAGTCCGGTGAGCCTGTGAGCTACCCGATGCTCTGCGAGCATCTCGGGCTGGAATCCTATGAGCAGACCGAAGCGCTGCGCCGCCGCCTGATCGCCATGGCGCGGGATGGGCAGCTGATCAGCAACCGGCGCGGAGTCTACGGGCTCGTCAATCGCATGGAGTTGACCAAGGGGCGCGTGCAGGGCAATAAAGACGGTTACGGTTTCTTCATTCCCGTCGACGGTTCCGGGGATCTGGTGCTGCCATCGGCCGAGATGCAGAAAGTGTTCGACGGTGACATCGTGCTGGCGCGAGTCTCGGGCGTGGACAGGCGCGGCCGCAAGGAAGGCATGATTGTCGAGGTGTTGGAGCGGCGCAGTACGCACATCGTCGGGCGCTATTACTGGGAGCAGGGTTTTGGTGTGGTGGTGCCGGACAATCGGCGCAACAGCCAGGAGATCATGATTCCCGAGAAGGAAAACCGGGGTGCGCAGGACGGCCAGTTCGTCGTGGCCGAGATCACTGCGTACCCGTCCCAGCGTCGCAAGGCGGTGGGCAGTGTCGTCGAGATTCTCGGTGATCATATGAAGCCGGGCATGGAAATCGAGGTGGCGGTTCGCAGCCACGATATTCCCTACAAGTGGCCGCGCGAGGTGCTCGACGAGGTCAAGCGCTTCTCGACAGAGGTGCATGAATCCGAATCCATGCTGCGCGTGGATCTGCGCCATCTGCCCTTTGTCACCATCGACGGTGAGGATGCCAAGGATTTCGATGACGCGGTGTATTGCGAGCAGGAAGCCCTCGGGGCCTGCCGGCTGTATGTCGCGATTGCCGACGTGTCCCACTATGTGTCCGTGAATTCGGCGCTGGATATCGAGGCCCAGAATCGCGGTAACTCCGTGTATTTCCCTGGCCACGTCATTCCGATGCTGCCCGAGGCGCTCTCCAACGGACTGTGCTCACTCAAGCCCAACGTGGATCGTCTGGTGATGGTCTGCGAGATGCAGATGAACAAGCAAGGTCAGGTGCTCGATTACACCTTCTATGAAGGCGTCATCCACTCGCATGCGCGGATGACCTACACCGAAGTGTCTGACATCCTCGAAGAGCCGACCACGCCCGTGCGCGAGAAATCCCGTGCCAGACTGCGCAAGAAATATGAGGCGCTGGTGCCCGCGCTGGAGACGCTGTACGTCATCTACAAGAAGCTCTCGAAGCTGCGTCAGCAGGCCGGTGCGCTGGATTTCATCAGCACCGAGACGCGCATCGTGTTTGGTGAGACGCGCAAGATTGCCGAGATCGTGCCCGTGGTGCGCAACGACGCGCACAGGCTGATCGAAGAGTGCATGCTCGCTGCCAACGTCTGCACCGCGAAGTTCCTGGCGGAGTCCGCGTTGCCTGTGCTCTACCGCGTGCATGATGGTCCGAACATGGACAAGCTGGATAATCTCAAAGCTTTCCTGAAGGAGATGGGCATCGCGCTGACACGCTCGGCCAAGCCGGAGCCGAAAGACTATCAGCGCGTGCTGCTCAAGATTGCCGATCGCCCCGATGCGCATCTGATTCAGACGGTGTTGATCCGTTCACTGTTGCAGGCTGTTTATCAGCCCGAGAACATCGGCCACTTCGGGCTGGGCTTTGCTGCGTATACCCATTTCACTTCGCCGATCCGCCGCTATCCGGACCTGCTCGTGCATCGTGCGCTGCGCTTCCTGATTCGCAGCAAGGCGCAGGCCGCCAACGTGCGCAAGGTTACCGGCGTTGAGCCAATCTCGCGCA
Organism: uncultured Gammaproteobacteria bacterium; assembly: GCA_903876785.1. Taxonomy (GTDB): domain Bacteria; phylum Pseudomonadota; class Gammaproteobacteria; order Pseudomonadales; family Pseudohongiellaceae; genus UBA5078. The sequence continues at coordinate 1,358 of CAIRBI010000343.1, read as the reverse complement.
AGGAGATCTACCCCTATGATCTCAAGGATATGCAGAGCTTCGGTGAGACCTGTTCCATGTCTGAGCGCCGTGCCGATGCGGCAAGTTATGATGTGATCGATTGGCTCAAGTGTGAATACATCAAGGATCGTGTCGGCGACGAGTTCCCGGGCACGGTCAGCAGCGTGACCGGTTTTGGTCTGTTCGTGGAGTTGCGCGATATCTATGTCGAAGGCCTGGTGCATATCACCGCGCTGAAGAACGATTACTACCAGTTCGATCCTGTGCGTCATCTGTTGCGCGGTGAGCGCAGCGGCGTCAGTTATCACCTCGGCGACCCGGTGCGGGTGAAGGTGGTGCGCGTTGATCTGGATGATCGCAAGATCGATCTGGTGATGATGGACGGGTCCGGGGACAAGCCCGAGGGCGGTTCTTCTCAGCCAGGCGGACGTGAGCAAAAATCCTCTGCTGGCAAGGACAAAGGCAAAGGTCGCGAACAACGGGCTGATAAGTCTTCCGATGCGGGCAAGGGCGGTGGTGCCGGAAAGGCTGGCAAGGGCGGCAAAGCTGGCAAGAAAGTCGCGCCCGCCACCGTCAAGCCCGGCGAAGCGGCTGCACCGAAGAAGAAGCGTTCACGCAAGTCTGGCGCTGCGGGTGGCAAGAACAAGGGCAAGCGTCGCGCGGCAGACCCTGCGGGCGATGCCGGTGGCGCGAGCCAGAGCTAGTTGAAGCCAGCGTAAGGGGCAGGACACAGAGACAGGAAAGAGAGACAGGAAAGAGAATTGAGCAGCAAAGACTGGGTCTACGGAATTCATACGGTGAGTGAACTGTTGCGCCAGCATCCTGAGGATATCCTCGAGTTGCTGATTCAGCAGGACCGTGAAGACAAGCGCATCAACGAATTGAAGGGCCTCGCGGCGGCGGCGGGCGTGAGCTGGCAGGGACTTGAGCGCAAGGATCTGGACAAGCGCCTGCGCAACCTGCAGCCGGGCGCGGTGCATCAGGGCGTCATTGCTCTGTGCCGGCTCGGTGGCACGGTGCTCGATGAGCGCGGTCTGGCGAAGCTGCTCGACTCGCTCACGCATCCGCCACTTATATTGGTGCTGGATGAGGTCACCGATCCGCACAATCTCGGCGCCTGTCTGCGCACCGCCGATGCGGCTGGCGTTGATGCGGTCATTGTCCCAAAAGATCGCTCCGCGCCGCTGAACATGACGGCGCGCAAGGTGGCCTGTGGTGCTGCAGATACCATCGCCTTCGCCGAAGTGACCAATCTGAGTCGCACGCTTGGCGAGCTGAAAGAGCGCGGCATCTGGATTGCCGGAGCGGCGGGAGAGGCCGAGGACAGTCTCTACAATATTGATTTCAGACAACCTATC
>CAIRBI010000342.1 GCA_903876785.1 uncultured Gammaproteobacteria bacterium | reverse complement strand
GTTTCAGATACAAATTCAATCGACCTGAATCTGCTCGAAGCTGGACACAACGGAATGGGACGTCTTCAGACGCACTCGTTCCACGTCCAGTGAAGTGTCTTGAGGGCGGATGACCCAGGTTGTCCGCATCCCCGCCGCCGCCGCCGCATCCAATTCCTGGCGGTCATCCGAAATGAACAAAATGCGCTGCGCCGGGAGCGCTATGGAAGATGCGATTTTGTTGTAGGTGTCGGCTTTGTGTCGCGAGCCCACGGTACTGTCGAAATAGCCGGAGAACAACAGGCGCATATCACCGTGATCGGAGTAGCGGAAAAACAGCTGCTGAGCCTTCACAGATCCGTAGGAAAAAACATACAGGTTGCGTTCCTCCTGTTGCCATTGCTGCAACACACCGGGAACGTCTGGATAAACATGCGCCTGAAAAAGCCCCTGCTTATAGGCCTTTTCCCAGATCATGCCCTGCAGAGTCTGCAGTTCGGCGTCCTTTTCGTCGTCGCGAATCCACTGCTGCAACTGCCGGATCATGCCTTCAAGATCGTGCAGCGCAATGCCGGTGCTCTCACTGAGACGCACCAGCACACGGGCCACATCGCGCTCTTCACGCTGTTCGCGCAGAAACGGACCGATGTGCTTGAGAGCATACGGATAGAGGACATTCTGCACAAACCCGATACCACTGGTGGTACCTTCAATGTCCATCACGATGGCTGCAATCTTCATCAAGTCTCCAATTTTAGCTGCGTCGCGATTATAGCCCGGATTCAATCCAGCCTGCACACCAGTCCTTTGAGATAGAGACTTTCCGGGAACGGCAGTCCCACGGGATGGTCCGCCGCCTGGTGAAGATAATACTGAATCTGCCCCTGTCGCCCGGCATCCAGCACAGCGTCCGCCGTAATTTTCTGAAACAACGGCAGATCGATAGCTCCCGAGCAGGAGAAAGTCACGAGCAGCCCGCCAGGATTGAGCAGCGCAGCAGCCTGCAGCGCGACATCTTTGTAAGCGCGCGCGGCGCGTTTGAACTGCGCCTTGGTTTCCGCAAATTTGGGCGGGTCGAGAACGATAAGGTCGAAGTGGCGTTGCGCCTGTTTGAATTCACGCAAAATCTCGAAGACATTGGCATTGGTCAACGTGTATTGCGAAGGCTTGAAACCATTGCGCTGGAAATTCTCCTGCGCCAGCTCCAGAGACGGCGCTGAAGAATCGATGTTCACCACATGACTGGCGCCCCCCTGCAGCGCAGCGATGCCGAAACCCCCGGTGTAGCAGAAACAGTTGAGCACGCTGCGTCCCTGGGACAGCTGGCGCACGCGCTCACGGTTATCGTACTGGTCAAGATAGAAACCGGTTTTGTGGCCATGCGCGATGCTCAGAGCGTACAACCTGCCCTGCTCATTGATTTCAACCAGATCGGGGGGCAATTCACCCCAGAGCAGACCTTGTGCAGGCTCGAGCCCTTCACGAGCGCGGACGGCCGCCTCGGAGCGCTCATAGATTCCCTTGCAGGGCACCAGATGACGCAGATGCTCGACGATCTCGGTTTTCCACTGCTCGACTCCCGCAAACAGGAACTGGCAGACAAGAAAATCACCATAGCGATCCACAATCAGACCCGGCAAGTCATCCGCTTCACCGTACACCACGCGACAACCGGTACGCAGAGGGTCGCTGAGCATTGCTTGTCGTCTCGCCACCGCCATCTGCAGACGCTCATGAAAAAATCCGGAATCGATGGTCTGCTCTGTGCCGAAGGTCCACATACGCGCACGAATCTGCGAGCTCGGCGAATACGCTGCGAGTCCGAGCAGCTTGCCGCCGGCATCCACCACCCTCACGGTTTCACCGGAACCGGGATTGCCGGACAAGCGCTCAATGGCACCGGAAAACACCCAGGGATGTCGACGCAGCAGGGAGGATTCGCGGCCTTTGTTCAGATGCAGTGTTTTCATGAGCTCCACGGGACGAATTGGGATGCAACAAGTGAGACGAGGCGCGGATTCTACTCTCTTTAGCTATCTGCTCAAAGCCGCTGTGCAAGCACATGCTGATAACGGCCCAATGAACGATAAGGTTCCTGTCGGGAAAGCTCCAGCTCCAGTGTCAGCAATTCAGGTTCAGGCATCGCACGTCCTTCGGGTGTCAGCAGCAAATCGTGAAACACCCGGATGCCACTGTGACACAGAATCGCCCAGTGATCCTCGGCCAGCCACGTCAGCACTTGCTGAGGATCCAGCGGCCGGGTCGGCGTCAGACTGCCCGCACTGGGCACGAAACGATTGTCGAGAATGGGCGAGCGTTTCCCGCGCAGCAGATTTTTCATGACCATGCCATGCCGGTTATAGAACGTCAGGGACAGATACCCGCCCAGCCGGACCAGTGGCAGCAGTGCCTGCACCAGCCCGTGCTGATCGGCGACCCACTCCAGCACCGAATGACACAACACGAGATCAAAAGGCGCACGACTGCCGCGCTGCACGTCCAGGGTCATGCTCTGAACGGAACCGTGCACGAACTCCACTGAAGAGAGTCCCTGAGCGCAGGCCTGCTCCTGCGCCAGTTTCAACATCTCGGCAGAAATGTCGCACAGGGTCAGCGCATGTCCGCAGGCTGCCAGCTGCAGCCCGAACTGTCCCTGCCCTCCTCCTGCGTCCAGTATGTGCAAGGGCACACAATCACCGCTGGAAGACTGCAGACAGGCGGGCAGGAATTCATCGAAATCACGGCGCAGCACTGCGAGGCGCAATTCACCCTTCAAGCCACCATACACATTGCGGGCAAAGCGAGGCGCCAGGTCATCGAAATTGCGATCACTGTCGAAACAGACTGGCGTACGCTGGCGTGGCGGAACAGTCATTCAGTTGACCACGGCGCCGCTGGTGTCCAGCTCCACAATCGGATACCCCAGTTCGGCCAGCGACTCGCCGATCACAGCCTTGTCACCGACCACCAGTATCAGCATGCGCTCCAGCGGCAAATTTTCACGCGCCAGCGCATTGATCTCTTCTTGCGCGATGCTGTTGATGATCTCACTCTGCCGCGCCACAAAATCCGCGTCCAGACCATAGTCGATGATATCGCCGAGGAAAACTGCCTTCTGACCGGGCGTCTCGTAATTGAGTGCATCATTCTGTCCGACCGCGGCACGCATGAAGGTCAGCTCTTCCGCAGTGATGCCAGCGTCCCTGAAGCTGCCGATCTCATTGATGAACTGACGGACAGAATCAGCGCTGCTGTCCATGCGCACGCTCGCGGATGCACTGAACGGTCCGGCATAGTGTGTGCTGGAGAAAGCACTCCTGGCCCCGTAGGTGTAACCCTTGTCTTCACGCAGATTGAGATTGATTCGGCTGCTGAATGCACCACCCAGCACGTAGTTCATGAGCGAACTCTTGAAGTACTCGTCAGTGGCATCGTAGGGCATGTCAGTCACATAACCGATACGAATCTCGGATTGTGCAGCGCCGGGTTTGTCGACCAGATACAGAGTGTTGTCACTGATCGTCGGCAGTGTCGGCTGCTCGCGCAACGCCACCGCCTCACGCTGCAGACCATCGAGGAAGGTCAAGCCGGGCATTATCTGCGCCTGTTCGACAGCACCCACGATAACAATCTGCAACGCCTCGGTTGCCATGCTGCTGCGTGCGAAGGCCTCGATGTCAGCCAGCGTGACGGCCTCCAGTGTCTCGATGCGCCCATCTACCGGCACAGAGAAGCCATGCTCTTCTCCATACAGCAGTTTCGCAAAGACTTCACTGGCGATGGCATTCGGTTGCTCGCGGGAGGCCTGCAGCGATTCGATCTGCTGGCGGCGCAGCCGGTCGAGGTTTTCCTGAGTAAAGGACGGCGCCAGCAGGCGCTGCTCCAGCAATGCCAGAGTCGCATCAATGTTGCGGCTGAGACTGTTCACTGTCACGGTCATGCGCTCTCGCCCTGCGCTGACACTGATGCGACTGCCCAGCTTTTGCAGCTCCACCTCGAACTGTTCCGCACTGAGCAGCTCGGTCCCTTCGTTCAACATAGCGGCGGTCAAGCGCGCCAGTCCGTAGTTTTCCGACGTATTGAGCAGGTGCCCTCCCGTAAAACTCAGGCGTAGAGTCACTGTGGGAATCTCGTTACTGACGGTACCGATGATCTGCGCGCCGCTGGTGAGTTGCTCGCGCCAGAATGGTGGCACTGGCACCAGCGGTGCCTGGCCAGCACCAGGACGCGCTGCACGATCGAAGGAATCGACAACCGGGCGCGGTTCAAGATTATCCAGCGAAGAATCGGTGACGCGCAGCGCCGGGGTCGGCGTGAAGTTATCCGGCTGCGTTTGTGCATCAGGGGCATCGCGAGTCAGCACGCTGAGCAGCACGGCGGGCTTGCCTGCAATGTATTGATTGAAGACACGCAACACGTCTTCTCTGGTCAGAGCGCGCAATGCCGCGATCTCTTGCGGCAGATAATCGGGATTGTCCAGCAGGTAGTCATAGAGTGCGAGACGCGACGCCTTGCCTTGCACGCTTTCCAGTCCATTGATCAGCGATGCCTCGGTCTGGCCCTTGAAAGTCTCCAGATCTTCATCAGTAATCGATTCAGCGCTGAACTCTGCGAGGATGGCACGGACGTCTGTCTCGAATTGCGCCAGATCGGCCCCGGGGAAGGCCTGCACCTCAAGACTGAACATGCCGCTCAATTCCTGCGCGCTGTTCGAAGCACTGGCATCGATGGCACGATTGCTAAGCACGAACTGTTGATAGAACAGCGACTTTCTGCCCCCGCCAATGATGTCTGCCAGCGCTGCCAGCGGAACGCGATCCGGATGCGAATAGGGCACCGATGGATAAGCGAGGATCAACAGAGGAAAGCGAATGTTCTGGTCGACATAGGAGACATAACGATCCTGATCGAGTGCAACCGTTACGGGTTGCGCTCGTTCGACTGCTGGCCCTGCCGGAATGGTGCCGAAATATTTGCCGATGAGGGCCAGCGTGCTTTCCTCATCCAGATTGCCGGCGACGATCAGCGTCGCGTTGTTCGGCCCATACCAGCGCAGAAAGAAATGTCGCAGATCCTCCACCGTGGCTGCATCAAGATCTTCCGGGTAACCGATCACGGGCCAGGAATACGGATGCCCGGATGGATACATGGCCGCAATCAGTTCCTCATAGACGCGTCCGTAAGGGCGGTTCTCGACGTTCTGTCCACGCTCGTTCTTCACGGTGGAACGCTGAATCTCGAATTTCTCCTGCGTCACCGCCTCCAGCAGGAAGCCCATGCGGTCCGCTTCCAGCCAGAGGATGGTCTCCAGCTGATTGCTTGGTACGGTCTGATAGTAATTGGTGCGGTCGGTACTGGTAGACCCGTTCAACGAGCCGCCGGCCTCCGTGACGATCTGGAAGTGTTCGTCATCACCGACGTGCGCCGACCCCTGGAACATCATGTGTTCGAAGAAGTGCGCAAATCCGGAACGCTGGGCTTCCTCGCGAGCCGAGCCCACGTGATAAGTGATGTTGATGTGGACAAGAGGATCGGAATCGTCTTCATGCAGCAGCACAGTCAGGCCATTGTCATAGACGAATTTTTTATAAGGAATGACGATGTCATCGCCACTGCCGGTGGCCGTCTCGACGAGCTCATAGCCAGCCGCAACCGAGCTGCCGGGTGCGTTTTCGGGGACGCTTCCCGGGGCGCTTCCGGGAGTGTTGTCTGAACAGCCGACTAGCAGAACTGCGCTGATAACAAGGATGTATAGGCGAATCATGAATTCCTCGCAGGGGGTGACTGAACGAGCCGAAGTTATAGCGCTTTCCGCCCGAAAAGGCTAGAAAGCGCGGTCAGCCGCGACGCTTTGCTGTGGGAGCTGGCCTGCCAGCGATACTCTCCAGACCCTCCAGACCCTCCAGACCCTCCAGACTCTCCACATCATCACCAGACCTGTGCGTCACCAGCCACAGCGCCACCACGGTCAAGGCTGTGCCCGCAAGCGTGGTCGGTGTTATCGGTTCGGCGAACAGTATCCACGCCATCAGGGCCGTCAACGGCGGTGTCAGGTAAAGATAACTGGTGACGCGGGTTGCCGCGCCGTCGCGGATCATGATGAACAGCAGGGTGATGGCACCGATTGACAGCGCCAGCACCGACCACAGCAATGCAGCGACTAGCGCTGGCTGCCAGTCGATCTGCCGGGTTTCAAACAGGAACATCAAGGGCACACACAACAGTGCCGATGCACCGAACTGAATGACCGAGCCTGCACGCAGATCGAAGTCGGGGCAGTAGCGCTTCTGATACAGCGTGCCGACAGTAATGCTGACGAGTGCAATACCTGCGAGACTCAGACTCTCGAGAGTGAGGCCGATCAGCGAGAACTTCGCCATCACCACCAGTGCGACGCCACCGAAACCGGCGAGCAACCCCAGCCACTGTCGTGTCGACACCTTCTCCGCGACCATCGCCGCCAGCCAGGCCGTGATGATCGGCTGCAGCGCCATAATCAATGCCGCAAGACTGGACGACATGCCTAGCTTGACGGCAGCCCAGACTCCTCCCAGATAACCCGTCTGCAGCAGCAGACCCGCCAGCGCGATGTGGCCAGTCTGACGCAAAGAGGGCCATCTGGCCCGCCACAACAGTGCCACGGGCAACATGCAGACGAGCACGCCACTGAAGCGCAGGAACAGAAAGGTCATTGGCTCGGCATAAGGCATCGCATAACGTGCGACGATGAAGCCGGTGCTCCAGACGAACACGAAGATGAATGGGATCAGGCTATGAACGGATGCGGGCATAGGGGAACATCAAGGGACATACAGCTCGTCGACATAGCGGCGAACCACGACGTCCCAGGAGAAGCGACTGTCTGCTGCCGCGCGCCGTATTTTCTGCCATGGCGCGGGCCGCGCAATGGTGGCGCACGCCTGCCTGACTGTCTCCAGCATGTTCTCGGCCTGCCGGCCTGGCGTATCACCACTGAAGCCAAAGCCGTTGATCCCGTTTTGCACGGTGTCCTTCAAGCCGCCAACGTGGTGCACTATGCAGGGAGTGCCGGCCCGCATCGCCAGCATCTGACTGATCCCGCATGGCTCGTAACTGCTCGGCATCAGGAACAAGTCACCGGCACTGTACAACGCATCGGCCAGCTCTTCGGAGAAACCGCGCAGATACAGGAAGTTCTCATGGCGAGCCATGACCGAAGTGAAGAAATGCTCATAAGCCTCGTCACCACTGCCAATCATGATGAAGACGCCATCGCCCAGATCCTGCAGCAGTCGCTCCAGAGCAGAGATTGTCGGTGAGGTGGCGCCCCTGTCTGCCGCCACCGGCTCGCGCAGCAATCGGCACTTCTGTCCGGTGATGCGGCCCACCGAGGTCAGCGTAAACGTGACCGGCCGCCGGCGTCGCCGCCACTGGGCCAGCCGCAACTGGGCATAGAAATGTGCAGCGGGAACTTGTTGTCTCTCACCCACCCAGCTCAGCAGACAGCGCTCGATGAGGTCCAGCAGTTGCGCCCGCGTGCGCCTCGGCGCAGGAGCATGCTCATAGTCGCAGCCATTGAGGATGCCGATCAGGCGCCCGGAAGAATCCAGCTTCTGCAGATCACCTTCCAATCCTTCGCCGCCAATGAAGCCGTGTGCCAGATCCGTC
>CAIRBI010000341.1 GCA_903876785.1 uncultured Gammaproteobacteria bacterium | reverse complement strand
TGATCGAAGACTACGGCATCGATGCCGACTCCATCGGCCAGTCGCTTGAATTCTATTACCGCGTTCCCTACATGAAGTTCGAGCCGGGGCACACGCTGCCCAGCGAGCTGTTCGAGAATATCGGCGTCAGTTACCTGCGCAAGAATCTCTGGCTACCGATATCCGGCAACAAGGAAGAAGCGGTCATCCTGATCGACGACCCCAGCGACTATCAGCGCATCATGGAGATTCAGGGCGTCCTGAATGCTCGCAACTACGCGTTTCGCGTTGGTCTTCCCGAGCACATTCTGCAATACCTGCGCGATGACGACGGGGCGGACATCGAGGCAGGTTTCGATGACGTGTTCTCGCGTCTCGAAGAGCAAGGCAATATCGAGCTGGAATCCGAGGATGAGTCTGAGGATGAAAATCTGGCCTCGACCTCCGCCATCATTCAGCTGGTCAACCGTGTAATCACCGAGGCCGACCGGCTGGGGGCATCCGATATCCATGTCGAGCCCGGCAAGGACAACTCCCCGGGTGTCGTGCGGATACGTGTCGACGGAGTGTGTCGCGAACTGCTCAAAGTTCCCAAGGAGCACACCTCTGCGCTGATTGCCCGTATCAAGGTCATATCGCGGCTTAACATCGCCGAACGACGCATGCCCCAAGACGGCAAGTGCAAGCTGAAAGTGCGTGGCAAGAAGCTGGAATTGCGGGTTGCCACGATTCCCACGGTGAACGGCGAGAGTGCGGTACTGCGACTGCTGGCTGCCGGCAGTGCGATGCCGCTGGCCAAGCTCAACCTTTCGAAGCCGATCTACGACAAGATCGTGGAGCTTTCCGGACACCCGCATGGTTTGCTGCTGGTCGTTGGGCCAACCGGTTCCGGCAAGACGACTACGCTGCACGGGGTGTTGGGCTATATCAACACGCCGGACCGCAAGATCTGGACCGCCGAGGATCCTGTCGAGATCACCCAGCCGGGCCTCCAGCAGGTGCAGGTGCTGCCGAAAATCAATTTTACATTCGCCACCGCGATGCGGGCATTCCTGAGAGCGGACCCCGACGTCATCCTGATCGGCGAGATGCGCGACCATGAGACGGCCAGTATCGGCATAGAAGCATCACTCACCGGCCACCTGGTGCTGTCCACACTGCACACCAACTCGGCCCCGGAGACCATTACGCGACTGCTCGATCTTGGGCTCGATCCTGTCAATTTTTCTGACGCCCTGCTCGGAGTGCTGGCGCAGCGCCTGATGAGAACGCTGTGCAAGAAGTGCAAGGAATCCTACAAGCCAACGCCGCAGGAGCTCGATCATCTGATCGACAACTACGGGCGCGAGCAGTTTCCCGAGCTGGGTGTTGATCTGGCCACAGTGCAGCTGAATCGCACGGTTGGCTGCGAGGAGTGTGGTGGCTCGGGCTACAAGGGGCGGACGGGCATTCACGAACTGCTGGTGGGCACTCATGAGCTTCGCAAGATGATCTACAACAAGGCCGATCTCGATGCGATGCGTCTACAGGCACTGAAGGATGGCATGCGCACGCTCAAGCAGGATGGGATCAACAAGATCTTCATGGGCCTGAGCGACTACAAGCAGTTGCTAGGGGTGGTCGCTGAGTAGCGCGGTTGGAGACAGGATTGGTTTCTTGACCTGGTTCATAATTTACAGCAATGCTTGATTCAAATTTGTCCGATTACCGTATAGTCGCTGCGTAGCCTTGGCAAATTCCCGCAATTGAGTGATACCTGTATATGAAATTCGTGCTTTACGGACTGATTCTATTTCTCGGTATCGGCATTACGCTGGCCAGGGAAACCGTTGCCCGGCTCGGGCTCGAGACCAATTATCTCCTGATAGCGCTGGTTGCTCTCTTGATCACAGTGCTACTGGCGCACCGCAGTCTGATGCTGGTGCTGCTGGTCGTCGGACTGTGTGTTGTCATCAATCTTCCTCCAGAAATGCTCGGTGGGTTTGTAGCCGATCAGGACATCATGATTGCAGCACTGATATCCGTCATTATCCTGCCGGTAGTGCATAGAGTGCTGGTGCGCTGAAAGCGGCTTATTCGGCAAGCTCGCCCGGCACCAGCGCGAAGTGGGTGAAGAGCCAGAGCCCGTCGCGGTAAGTCAGCAGCGCCTCAGTACTGACTTTCCCGAGGCCGTAATGGGCCGTGATGGCAAACTGGGCGCTGGGTGCAGTGGCGCTGAGTGAGCCCGGAACCTGAGCGCCGCCTTCGGGTGGATCAAGCGCCACAAGGCTGCCATAGCCGGCAATGGTCGTCAGATCCGGCGCGCTGACCGGCACCAGCGGATCGGCGTTTTCCAACAGTAAAGTGGACTCCCCTGAACTCAAGATCTGTGTGACGGTATTTGTCATGAGAGTACTCGCCTGTTCCTCCAGATCGTAACGGCGCACCAGCTCCCAGACGAAGAAAGCAGCCAGCAGTGACAACCCGGTTGCGGCGCTGGCGAACATTAGCTTGCGGGAGAGTTTCATCAGTGCACCACCTCATTGCATCGCGGGAATAATCAGCCTGGAGTGGTTCGATTATAGAGTAAAAAAACCTAATAAAAACAGCGCTCAAAAGGATTCGTTTTAACAAGAAAATGAATTGTGCGCCCTTTTTATGCACATAAGTGGCAGTTTTGACACAAAGCCCCAGTAAATACAGTGTCTTTCGCTGCTGGAACGGTCAATAATAAACTATCTTATTGATTTTATTACGAATTTAATTTGGTTAAAAAACAGCCAATTTGTGTCAGGCGGCGTATTCTTCAGTGTTTCAGGGCGTTATTTTCAACTTATCAACTGAGTTATCCACAGAATCTGTGGAAAACATTTCTTGCTTCCACCATCACAATTATTACCGGCCGTCAATTAAAAGCAGGAGTTGTTTTCAGCGCTTGAGACTGACTGCAAAATTGCGCGTTGAACGGTCTTGCGGATGTGAAAAGTCAACTGCTTTTTGATGAATTTCCGGCGTCGGCCGAGGCGAGTGGAAAAGATAATGGCTTTATCTTGATTCGCCTTTGATGCTATTGTTGATTCGTGTTCACAGCGTATCAGTATCAGGCAATGGTTGAGTTGACAGGTAATATTCCGTTTTTGTGGAAACTCAGTCCAGAGTCCAGCGAAGGGCTCTGCGCCGTCTCCATGGTCGTCCCATACGAGTCTGAGGAAGATGATCGCCGCGATTTAACCATCGAAACGAGCGTTGTCAGTTTCGCCTCAGACAGCTCACGCGCAGAAACCGAAGAGATGCTGGAGTGGAACCAGGATGACATCAATCTGTTCCTCAAACTGGTGACTCACGAGCAGGCGGAGAATCGCCTGGGGGTAACAGATACAGTCCGCATCGATCTCACCGACCCCGCCATCATTGACATCATTCACGTCGTTGCTGCCGCAGGGTTCGGCATGGCCTTCAATTCCGACGGCATTCTGCACTCTTGCGCTGGTTTGTACCCCGCCTTCAGCTGCGACATCGGCAGCTTCGCCTCTCTCAACACGCTCGCAGGCTTCAAGCGCTGTGTGGTGGTGGATGTCGACGGAGAAGATGTTGTAGTAGTGCTGCTGGAAGATGTCGACGTCGAGTCAATCGGAGAATATGACAGGCTGGACCGTCACGATCTTCTGCTGGTGAAGCGTTCCGACCTTCTGCATCCCGATTTCGCTGTTACGACCGACCGTCCCGTCTCCGCCACTGTTCACTGACCCAATCCCCTGTGGGAGCGTGCCTGCACGCCATTGTATGGCGAAGAATCCAATCGCGTGCAGGCACGCTCCCACCTTGCGTTGTGCTGGGCACAATGCAGAGCCGCGAGTATAATCCGCGACCTTTCGCGCACATCCCGTAATTCCCAAGGACAAACAGCCATGATCCAGGGCGCACTCGCCGACGAAATCCTCCGCAGACGCACCTTTGCGATTATCTCTCACCCGGATGCGGGCAAGACGACAATCACGGAGAAGCTCTTGCTGCTCGGGCGTCTGATTCAGAAGGCCGGCACGGTGAAGGGCAAGAAGTCCGATCGCCACGCCACCTCGGACTGGATGGCGATGGAGCAGCAGCGCGGAATCTCCGTGACCTCTTCGGTCATGCAATTCCCCTACAACGACCGCATCGTCAATCTGCTGGACACGCCAGGCCACGAAGATTTCTCCGAAGACACCTATCGCGTGCTTACCGCCGTGGATTCCGCGCTGATGGTGGTAGACGGCGCCAAGGGTGTCGAGGAGCGCACCATCAAGCTGATGGATGTGTGCCGTCTGCGCGATACGCCCATCTTCACCTTCGTCAACAAGCTTGACCGCGAGACGCTGGCACCCGTCGATGTGCTTGATGAGATCGAGACCGTCCTTAAAATCCGCTGTGCCCCCATCAACTGGCCGCTCGGCATGGGCAAGGAGTTCAAGGGTGTCTACAACCTGTACACCGATACCGTGCATGTTTATCAGCAGGGGCAGGGGGACCGCCTGCCGGATGACATCCGCATTCAAGGCCTGGACAGTCCCGAGGCCCGCAAGCTGCTGGGCCACTACGCCGACGACGTGCAGGCAGAAATCGAGCTGGTAAAAGGCGCCAGCAACCTGTTTGACGTCGATGAGTATCTGGCTGGCCGCATGACTCCCGTGTACTTCGGTACCGCTCTGGGCAACTTCGGCGTGCGGGAAATGCTGGATCAGTTCGTGGAATGGGCGCCGTCACCGCTGCCGCGTGCCACGCAATCGCGCGTGGTGGCTCCTGACGAGGAAAAATTCAGCGCCTTCGTTTTCAAGATCCAGGCGAACATGGACCCGAATCATCGCGATCGCGTGGCCTTTCTGCGCGTCTGTTCCGGCGCCTATCTGCGTGGCATGAAGGTTCTGCACACCCGTCTCGGCAAGGAGGTGCGCGTCAGCGACGCGGTGACGTTCATGGCAGGTGAACGAGAGCAGGCTGAGGAAGCCGTCTCCGGCGATATCCTGGGCTTCCACAACCATGGCACCATTCAGATTGGCGACACCTTCACCGAGGGCGAGCTACTTCAGTACACCGGCATTCCACACTTCGCTCCGGAACTGTTCCGTCGTATCCGTCTCAAGGATCCGCTGAAGATGAAGCAGTTGCAGAAGGGGCTGAAGCAACTGGCCGAGGAAGGCTCCGTGCAGGTCTTCATGCCTTCCAAGAATAACGATTTGATCGTTGGCGCTGTCGGTGTTTTGCAGTTCGAGGTGGTAGCGTTCCGGTTGCAGGATGAATACAAGGTGGACTGCGTGTACGAGCCGGTGAGTGTCTACAGCGCGCGTTGGGTTTACAGCAAGGATCGGGCGAAGCTGGATGAGTTCCGGAAGAAGGCGTACGAGAATATTGCGGTGGATGGGGGTGAGCATCTGACCTATCTGGCGCCGTCCCGGGTGAATCTGGCACTGATGATCGAGCGCTGGCCCGACATCCAATTCCATGCGACTCGGGAGCACTGATTTTTTAGTGCTTCGTTGTTCGAGCTTGGGTGGGGGATGTGGCACTGCAGGACACGCCGTGAACCCATCCATGGGGGCTCGGCTGCCGCCATCCCTGGCGGCAGACGGTCCTGCAGTGCCACATCCCCCACCCAAGCTCTAAGCGCAGCGCGTAATTCCGTCGTGGGTGGGCTTCAATGCGCTCGCCGCAGGCTCCCACAGGTGGGGGCGAAGCAGTGGTGAAGTCAGACACTCTTGAACAGTCTACAAATGGTAGAGGCGGGGAGAGGGGAGGCAGGGGCGGGACCGTTGAGCGCCATGGATGG
>CAIRBI010000340.1 GCA_903876785.1 uncultured Gammaproteobacteria bacterium | reverse complement strand
GTCCTCGTTCGTGCTGCTGCTGTTGTGGCTGGTTGGCGGACTCGCAGCGCTGTGCGGCGCACTGACTTATGCCGAACTCGCCAGCCGCCTGCCCCGCTCGGGCGGCGAGTACAACTTCCTCAGCCAGCTCTATCATCCGGCGCTCGGTTTCGTCACGGGATGGGTGTCCTTCACCGTTGGCTTTGCCGCGCCCACGGCGCTGGCCGCCATGACTTTTGCCGCCTACCTCGACTCCTCGGTCAGCCATCTCGTTGCCATCAACCGCATGGCAGCCGCGCTGCTGCTGGTGGCCATCCTGACTATCGTGCACGGCCGCAACCGCCATGCCAGCGGCGGCCTGCAGAACTGGTTCACCGTGCTCAAGGTGCTGTTGATCGTGGTGTTCGTGACTCTGGTGTTCCTGTTCACGGCCGAGCCGCAGACGGTGAACCTGCTGCCGTCGACCGGCGACGGCGCGTTGATCGGCAGCAGCGCGTTTGCCGTGGCGCTCATTTACGTCAATTACGCCTACACCGGCTGGAATTCGGCGACCTACATCACCGGCGAAATCGCCAACCCGGACCGCAATGTGCCCTTCGTCCTCATTGCCGGCACCAGTGTGGTGATTCTGTTGTATATGGCGCTAAACGCCATCTTCCTCTATGCCGTACCGCAGGAGCTGCTGGTGGGAAAGCTGGAAATCGGCGTTATCGTCGCCCAGCAAACCTTTGGCACCACCGGTGCGCTCGTAATGGGCGGCGTGCTGTCATTGCTACTGATCTCCACGGTGAGCGCAATGCTGATCGCGGGGCCACGTGTGCTGCAGGTGATGGGCGAAGACTTCCGGCTGTTCCGCATGCTGGCGGTCAACAACAAGGGTGGCGTACCGCGCACCGCCATCTATACCCAGGGCGCACTGAGCATGCTGTTCATCGTGACCTCCAGCTTCGAATCTGTGCTGGTGTTCTCCGGCTTCATTCTCGGCCTCAGTTCGCTGACCACCGTGCTCGGCGTGTTCATCCTGCGCCACCGTCAGGGCGATGGAAAAGAGAACGGCGATACGGGCTATCGCACCTGGGCCTATCCGCTGCCGCCGCTGATCTACAGCGCCATCATGATCTGGACGCTGAGTTTCATCACCGTCAACCGCCCTCTGGAGGCAGCTGTCGCTGCGGCGATTATTGCAGTGGGGTTCGGTTGCTACTTCGTCACGGAAAGGCTGCAACACGCCCAACCTTAACGTCACCTGCAGATCGCACAGCTCGCTGTAATTACGCTGTCACGGTAATGGAGTATCAAGTTGCTACTTGAAATTTCTTTATCGAGTTTGTCAGTCGAGGTCAGCGATGTTTCTCCCCCTGCGTGCATGCTTCATTGTTTTTTCTTTCTTCATGAGTGTGTCCCTGCACGCTCAACAGCCAGCTAATCAATCAACAATCCCCACTGTCGAAAATGTGGTGCTCGTGACCCTCGATGGCTTGCGCTGGCAGGAGGTGTTTCGCGGACTCGATGCACGGCTGGTAGCTGACGAGAACTACACCAGTACGAAGGAAACACTGGAAGAGAATTTCGCCGGCACTGCCAGCAAGAGCAGCGCGGAACGCTTGCTGCCCTTTCTGCACGGCGTGGTCTTTCAGCAAGGCAGTGTGTTTGGAAATCGCGACGCAGCATCGTGCGCACGAGTCACCAATCCCTGGTATTTTTCCTATCCCGGCTACAACGAAATCCTCACGGGTTCAGTCGACAAAGGCATCGATTCCAATGCCAGCGTCCTCAACCCGAATGTCACGATGCTCGAATGGCTGCAGAAGCAGGAAGGCTTTCAGGATCGCGTCGCGGTGTTCGGATCGTGGGATGTATTTCCGTTCATTTACAACACACAACGCAGCGCCGTTCCGGTGAATGTCGGCCCGCGTGCCGCACCAGAAAATTCGTTTGAAGAAGTCCTGAATCAATTGCATCAGGACATCCCCTCGCCATGGCCGACTGTGCGTCTTGACGCCTTCACGCATCACTACGCCCTAACCTATCTGCGCAATCATCAGCCGCGCGTGCTGCATGTCGCGTATGGCGAGACCGATGACTTCGCGCATGACGGCGACTACGACCAATACATTCAGGCCGCCAACCGCACCGATCGCTTCATCCGTGAGTTGTGGGATTTCTTGCAGTCAGAAGCACAATATCGCGACAACACTGTGCTGTTCATCACTGTCGATCACGGCCGTGGCGAAGAGCCGCTGGAGACCTGGGAACACCATGCGAGCAAGGAGTCCATCACGGGTTACATGAAATCACTCGCCCAGTACGAGGAAGGCATCGTCGGCTCTGATGCGATATGGATGGCGGCGATCGGGCCGGGCATTGTCAGTGGTGCTGGGCTGTTCCTGGTGTTACAAAGAGCGCGCCCGGAAATTGCGCAGGCGCCAACCAGATTGCGGCAACTCTGCTGACGCTGCTGGGCCAGGATTATCTTTCCTTCAATCCAGAGGCGGGTGCGCCGCTCACCGAGATGCTGGTCGCCCCATGAGTAAATTGAAGATCAGCAAACGGCAGTTATTGAAACTCATCGGGCTTGGCTCTTTGGCGTTTTCGGCACGGCCCTTATTAGCACAGGAATCACTGACGCGCATCGCCTTCGGCTCGTGCCTGCATCAGGACAAACCGCAGCCGATCTGGGACGCTGTCATCGCCGCCAATCCGCAACTCTTTCTCTTCCTCGGCGACAATATTTACGGCGACAGCGATGATCCTGCGGTGCTGGCCGCGCAATATCAGAAGCTCAGCGCCCAGCCGGGCTTCCAGCGACTGCAGGAAATGACGGAGCTGCAGGCGATCTGGGACGACCACGATTACGGGCGCAACGATGCCGGCGTCGAGTACCCGAGCAAGGAAGCATCCCGTGAACTGTTTCTCGATTTCTGGAAGGAGCCCGCGTCTTCCGCGCGCCGCAGCAGACCAGATGGCATTTACACCGCCAGCACCTATGGCCCGCAGCGGCACCGCACGCAGATCATCATGCTGGACCTGCGCTGGAATCGCACCGCGTTGACCGCCGTGCCGAGTGAAGCCGAGCAAGCCGCTCGGGTGGCGCAGAACATGGGGCCCTATGCAGCGGATTTTTCGGCAGCCGCTTCTCTGCTGGGTGCCGCGCAGTGGCGCTGGCTGGAGGAGCAACTGCGCGAGCCTGCCGAACTGCGTATTCTCTGTTCCAGCATTCAGGTGCTGGCCGACTTTACCGGCTGGGAGAGCTGGGCGAATTTCCCTGCGGAGCGTGAACGTCTGTTACAACTGCTCGGCAAGACTACCTCCAGCGTGAATCTGATCATCAGCGGCGATGTGCACTGGTGTGAGTACAGTCAACTTTCCTTGTCGCCTGACACAATTCCTCTGGCCGAACTCACCTCCAGCGGTCTGACGGAGACCTGGGAAGCCATCAGTCCAAATCGTCATCGCGTGGGCGAGGCCTATGCAGTGGCCAACTTCGGACTGATTGAAATCGATTGGAGAGGCGACAAGCCTCGGCTGCACCTGAGTGTCAGAGACCAGTCCTCGGCTGCGTTGATCGAGCAGCGCCATCCTCACTTCTGATTTCTAGTAGCCTGCCAAACAGAAAGGCCACCCCCGTCGCCGGGGGTGGCCTTTTTTTCTGCTGTTTTACACTTGCATCAGAACGACGCTTTTACCGTCATGAACATCTGTCGAGGGGCACCTGGCAGAATCGTCTGCGCGGTACCGGTCAGATCGGAGTTGCCGAAACCGCCGCTACCGACTGTGGAGATGTAATCCTTGTCCATCAGGTTGGTGACATCCAGTTGCGCAGTCATATCCTTCAGTGCACCGAGATCGCCGAAGTGATACCCGAGCGCCACGTTGACCATGCCAAAGCTGCCGACAGAGCCTTCGTTCAGATAGGTGTACTGACGCTCACCGGTGTACTTGTAACTGAGTTTGGCGAAGAGGGTTTCGGTGTCCAGTGCCAGCTCGGAGTTGAACATCCATTCCGGCGAATCCACTACCGTCTTGCCGCCAGTTCTGACCAAGGTCGTCCCGCTCATGAAATCATCTTCATAAGTGGAGAGGTTCAAGCTCGCAGAGTTGTACCAGGTGATCATGTCATTCAGCTGCCAGTTCACGCCAGACTCCAGACCAGTGGTCTTCACGGCACCGACGTTGGCAAGTGCGTTGAAATTACCGATGATGGCAGAGCCTTGCTGAATCGCCAGCAGACGATCATCAAACTTCACGTGGTAACCGGTGACCACACCTTCGAGCACATCGGTGCGGAAACGCCAGCCCATTTCCATGCTGGTCGACATCTCCGGCTGGATGGTGTTGCGAATGGCGTTGAAGCCGGCCTGTGTTGCCGAGAAGGGTGACGTGCCGGTGGCGGAACCGATGAACGCGCGCACATTGCGGGCGACGGAACCGAACAGCTCGTTGCGCTCGTTCAGGTCATACACGAAGCCAGCCTGCGGCAGGAAATTCTCATCCGTGTTGATCTTGCCACTCTTGTTGTCGCCGACTACAGTCGTTGCCTTGATATCAACCTCGACGCTCTTGAAACCCAGCTCCAGACGCAAGGCGTCTGCAACTTGCCAGGTATCGCGGACGTGCAGTTGCATAGTCTCGGTGGTGAAGTCATATTCCCACTGCGTGAAGAAGGGATTGCGCTGGAAGTCCTGGAAGGAACGACTGGGAACAGTGGAGGACGATTCTCCGTAGAAGCGTCGGGCCTGATTGAAATCATTGTCCTCGGTCCAGATACCACCGCTTAGAGTGTGTGCGCCCATTTCGAAGGAGAGTGTGGAAACCAGGCCACTGCGGTCGATCTCATATTCGGTGGTACGGATAGACAGCGGCGCGCCGCCGGGAGTGCCCACATACGGAGTGCCCCACAGTCCCTGCCCTTCGTTGTCGTGGAAATATGCCGTGGTTTTCCATTCCATGTTCTCCTGGAGTGGCATATCGAGCGTGACATAAGAGAGATTATCTTCACGCAGACCCGCTCCATCCCAGTAAGCATCGTCCTGATTCGTGACGCCGCCGGTAAATTTATTTTTTGCCGCGGCGATGGCGCGTGCGTAGTCCTGCCCGTAGTTGTCCCAGTCGCGGCCCAGACGGGAAATCATTTCCTTGGACATATCCTGATAATCGATCTCGGCGCGATCAGAAGTGTTGTAAACGCCGGTGACTGTGGCCTCGCCGATGGATTGCACGAGTTTGAAGTTCACAAACTTCTGATCTTGGGCACCCGAGCCTTTCCACTTGTCGGTCTCCTGATTGGCAACGCTCAGGAACATCCGTGTTCCAGAACTCAGTTCGCCGCTGTCGGCACGCAGGAACAGACGCTGTGCGCCGTCGCTGCCCACGGTGGCATTGGTCATGACGCCGAAAGTCTCGGAAGGCGCTGCGGAGGAAAACTCCAGCGTGCCGCCCAGGTTGCTGGTGGAAGCAGTCGCGAGAGCTCCGGCACCTTGTGAAAGAGACACACGGCCGATGTTTTCAGACATGATGGCGCGGCTGATGTGCAAGCCATTGTGGTTGGCGTAGGACATATCGCCCAACGGCACGCCGTCCAGCGTAAAGCCCATCTGATTCTGGTTGAAGCCGCGCACGACGATGCGTGTTGACCACTCGTAAGCGCCGTAGGGATCTGCGGATTGAAAGTTGACGCCTGGCAGTTTTTCGATAGCCTTGAGGGGGCTTGTGCCGGCAGGGAATTGAGTCAGTTGATCAGCATTCAGGCTCTGGACCTGACGAGTTTCGCCGCGGCCAAACACGCTGATTTCCTGGATTTCAGTTGCGCTGTCAGCGGCCATGGCACCGATGGAAATGCCGGAAGCGATGGAAAGCATGGCCAACTGCAGCAGAGTCTTGTTGCCATGTGAGCGGCGGTGCAATTCTTTTAGTTTGAAATTCACGAACGGTTCTCCCGATTATTGATAGTGATGTACTGTGTACATCGCGCAGGGTAGAGGTGCCATGTGACCGCCGCGTGGCAGATTTTTGAAGTTATTGTGAAAGTCTGATGAAAGTCCGATGAACGTCCGATGAACGTCCGATGAACGTCCGATGAACGTCTGATGAACGTTGTGTGACAAACTGTCAGCGTCCCTACTGCTGGTTAAGCCCGAGCGCGGCGGCCATGACGTGATAGATCACGTTCTGCTCCATGGTGCCGTGGAACAGGTGTGCCAGCGGTCCATCCGCGTAGATCGCCACATCTTCGCCACCATGCGTCTCATCTTCCAGAGGAATAGCCGCCTCCTGCAGATAATCCGGGTGCATGGTGTCGATGGCGCTCAGGTCTGGACGAGGTCCGTCACCGGTGTAGCCGGGGCCATTCGCATAGCCAAGCGTGGAATAGGGTTTGCCGCTGAGGTCTTTCTGAGGAACTCCGTTAATGGCGGCTTTGCCCAGAATGGGATTGCCACGCGATGGATAGCCGGCGAGCGTGAAAGTGTGGCTGTGATCGGCGGTAACAATGATCAGCGTGTCGTCGCTGCTGGTCATGGCCTGCGCCATGCGCACCGCTTCGTCGAGCGCAATGGTATCCGTGAGTGCACGATAGGCATTGCCGTCGTGGTGGGCGTGGTCGATACGCCCGGCCTCCACCATCAGATAAAAGCCATCGGGATTCTTCTGCAGTATCTCGATCGCCGTGGCTGTCATCGCTGCCAGAGTGGGCTCTCCGGCACCATCCTTGTGCTGGTCCACGGAGTATTGCATGTGCAATGGCTCAAACAGTCCCAGCAGGTGATTCGTCTTCGCGGTATCAATGGCCGCAAAACCGGCCTGGTCCCACACATACGCGGAATGGGTTTGAGTGAGCCACTGGTCGATGAGATTGCGGTTGTCGTTACGCATTCCCTTGAGCGCCGGATACTCGGGGTCGACGCTCTGGTTGCTCATGAAAAAGGCGCGTCCGCCACCGAGCGCAACGTCGATGCCATTGCCATGCGGGAAGTCGATCAGCTGCGCGGCAATATCCTTCACAGTGCTGCCTGCGGGCAGGAGCGCATCGCCCTCCCAGTCACGATTGCCGATGTGCGCGTAATTCGCCGCCGGTGTCGCGTGGGTGATGCGTGCGGTGGATACCACGCCGGTGCTCAGGCCATTGGCCTCGGCCTGCTCCAGAATGGTTTGCAGACTGGCCGCGGCAATGACCTCAGCGCTGGATTCATTCTTGGCAATGTTCTGGTCGACCGACAGCGCTCCTTCATTGGTCTTGATGCCGGTGACCATGGCAGTGGCCGTGGGTGCCGAATCCGAGGTCTGCTGGTTGGCACTCGCGGTAACCGAATGCGCGAGGTACGGAAACTTTTCAAAACTCAGGCGATTGCTCTCGCCATCCGCGTTGCGCTGCTGGCCCTCGAGAATGCGCGCGGCGGTGACGGTGGTAACGCCCATGCCGTCCCCCACGAACAGGATGACGTTGCGAGCCTTCCCGGTGTTCGGCTGCAACTGCTGTGCGGCCCTGACGGCTTCCTGCCCTTGTTCGTACCACTGCGCCGACGTGGGGCGCTCGACGACCATTGGTGGCGGGTTGTCCTGCGCCAGCGCAGTGCCCAGCATCAGTGCCATGAGAGCGGCCGGAGCGGCCTTGTTGAGTAGAGTTTGCTTGTTCATGTCGTGGTCCTGCGCGGCGTTCGTGTGATGAATTGCCATCACTCTAACCGGGGTTTGTGACATGACTGTGAAGCGGTGAGGGGCTCTGTGAAAGGGTTGAATCTTTTTGACTTTGCGTACGCATAACCGTACGCTAAAGAGAAATGGAGGTTTTCTATGTCCACACTAAATGCCACTGAAGCTCGAGCTAAGCTGTACGCCTTGATCGACGAGACCAAGGAAACACACAAACCTATCCTTATAACGGGAAAGCGCGGCAATGCCGTATTGCTCGCCGAAGAGGACTGGAATGCCATCAGTGAAACTCT
>CAIRBI010000339.1 GCA_903876785.1 uncultured Gammaproteobacteria bacterium | reverse complement strand
ATGAATTTCCTCGACAGCGAGCGCTGCCATACGCGGACGCGCTTCGATGGCAGGACGTCAGCGGGAGTGCTGGAGGAGATCGAAAATTCCTGCAGCGGCAGCGGGCGCAAGATTTCGCTGAAGATCCGCAAAACGTTCTGATCCTGAGTCTTTTGTGGGAGCGGGCCCGCCCGCGATGGATTGCCGCTTAATTCAATCGCGGGCAGGCCCGCTCCCACACCGAGCGCTGCAATTCACTCAGGCGCCCAACCTGTCGGCACCACGGTGCAAATCGTGGTGCCCTCGCCAGGCTCGGAGTGCCAGCTCACGCTGGCACCAATTTCTTTGGCGCGGCTGATGATGTTGTTGATGCCATTGCCCAGCGGCCCGTGCTTGTCGAAGCCACGTCCGTCATCGTGGATGATGAACTCAATCCTGTCGCCCTCCAATTTCGTCTGCACAAGCACTCGATGCGCCTCCGCGTGGCGGATGATGTTGCTGACGATCTCTTTCAGAATCCTGTTCAGGTTGAATGCCACGGTCGAGGGAATGATCACCGTCGGCATTTCGGCGCTCTGTGTCCACTCGACCTCGTGACCCGATCCGCGCAGACGCAGTTCGGTTTCTTCGCGGATATCGTCAATGAAGGACGCCAGCATCTGATCGGGATTGTTGGCCTTAGACACCGCCTGACGCAGACTCTCCAGCGCCGAGCGGGCCATGTCGCCCAGCTTGCTGTCGCGATCCGCATGCATGATCGACAGCAGCTTGGAGCCGACGTCGTCGTGCAGATCGCGATAGATTTTCAGACGCTCCTGCTCGGCGGCCTGCTGAATCTCCAGGACGCGTCGTTCTGCAAAACTTTTCTCGATCACCTGGCGACTGAGCTCGACCTTCTGCTCCAATTCCCGGTTCAGATTTTCGGCCGTCTCCAGAGCGCCGTTGAAGCGGCTCAGCAAGGAACCTATGAAGATCATGAACAGCAGCGGGATGCCGAAGTGCGCGTAGAAGATAGATCCTTCCCAGCGTGCGCTGGGCGCAAAGAACATCAGGTAGATGTTGTGCACGAACAGCGTAATCTGAATAGCCAGCGCTCCGGTGATAATGACCGCCTGTTGCTGACGGAAGCGCAATGCCTGACTAGCCACGCGATAGACAATGGCGCCGAGGGCAAAGGTGCCTGCCAGATGAAAGCTGTATGCCACGATGAAGAAATATTCCGGCTTCACCAGAAAGTGGGAAATCGAGGCCACGAAGGTCCAGGCCAACAGCAGTCGCTCGCGGCGCGGGCGCTTCGCGCCATCGATGAGGCGCCCGATGAAGCCGTACATGCAGAAGATCGCGCCGTCGATCGCCACGTGCACCAGCGGCAACCAGTAATCATAGGGGATGGGGTTGTGGTAGATGGTCATGTGCAAGGTCACGACGCTCCAGCACAGGCTCATGCCACTGAACCAGAGGTACACCGTGTCGTTGCGGCGCACGCCCCACAGAAAGAAGCTCACCAGTGAGAGGCCAATGCCGAAGGCCAACAGTACCTCGTTGATTTCGACCTGCCTGAACATCTGCTCCGACCACAGCTGCTGCAGTTTGGCGGTGTCGCCAAAGAGAATCGGAGCGAAGTTGCCACCCCACGCACTGCGGTACAACCTCACCAGCACTTCGTTGCTGCCCGGGCGCCAGCTGGGCTGCTGAATTTCCAGCAACAACGGATGGTTCCAGGACATGGTGTCGCGGTTCGCGCGGTAGCTGCTGCCGCCAATCTCGCTGCCATTGAAGAAGACGTTCAGCGCGAGGTTGTAGCGCCAGAAATACAGGCTGTGGCGGCCACTCTGTGCTGGCTCTTGCAGTGGGAAGCGGAACCAGACATAGGGTGAGTCGGCAGCGCGTGCCGTGAGCGGTGTGTCTTCTTCGCGCGAAGAGAAGGGCAGGACCAATGGCGTCCAAACCGCGTCGGCGGGAGGCGGTTCCATGGAATTCCAATACAGGAAATCGACAGCCTCAATGACCTGTGGCTCGGCCTGGGCGAAACGTGCACAGAGCAGCATGGCGACGATAGTCAGCAGCAGGGTTGCAAGCCTGAGTGCTCGCGCGGCGTTGGCAGATTCTTGACGGCTGATCATGCGTAAGACGGCTCCGATGGCGAGCGCCGGACAGGGGACGGATGCCCGCAATGCTACCGCAGCAGGCGCCGGTGGAGTAGCCCGGAATCCTGGACAGCGCCTGCGTTCCCCCTTTTCGGGGGTATACAAACTCTGCGGAGCTGCACTACAGTGCAGCTCGATTCAGCGACCGAGCGGCAGCGTGTTGTCGTTCCCACCTTGACTCTGGAATAGCAGGATGTTGCCACTGGAAAACGGTCAGGCCCTGATTGTGGAAGACAATCCCGAGACGCGGGAGTGGCTTATTTCCTGTGTGCAAACGGCGTTTCCCGCACTGCGGATACAAAGTGCTGCCGATCTTGCTACCGCATTGACACTGATAGGCCGGGACGATTTCGATCTGGCG
The DNA here is from genome assembly GCA_903876785.1 of uncultured Gammaproteobacteria bacterium. Classification (GTDB taxonomy): domain Bacteria; phylum Pseudomonadota; class Gammaproteobacteria; order Pseudomonadales; family Pseudohongiellaceae; genus UBA5078. The sequence continues at coordinate 4,089 of CAIRBI010000339.1, read as the reverse complement.
CTGGTGGATCTGGGGCTGCCCGATGGCAGCGGCATGGGCCTGATTCGCGCGCTGAACGCGAAGGACTATCCCTGCTACATCGTAGTCGCGACCATCTATGATGACGACCGCAACTTGTTCAGCGCGTTGAAGGCTGGCGCCAAAGGTTACGTCCTCAAGGATCAGTATCGGGATCGCATCGTCAGTTATCTGCAAGGCATCAAGAAGAATCGGCCGGCGCTCTCCGCCGCCTCGTCACAGCGCCTGATCGACCACTTCAACAACAAGGGCGACGCGCTGGAAAAATCCAACCTGACCCGTCGTGAGATCGATGTAGTCTGTCTGATAGGCAAAGGCTACAGCGTCGATCAGGCAGCCGACATGCTCAAGCTCTCCCCCGATACGATCAAAGGTTACGTGAAGAATATTTATGCGAAACTGCAGGTGACCAATCGCTCCGAGGTTACTCTGGAAGCTATTCGACTGGGCATCATCGATTCCGTCTGACTCTGTTATCATCGTGCCCTCTGTCACTTTTCGGGAGAGTCAGTTGCGCATGCCCTTATCGCTCAGCATCACCGTCCAGCAGCCGGCTTTCATGAAGCAGCGCTGGCACGCCATGGTCAGACAACTGGCCGTCATGCTTTCATTACTCTCGATACTTTCTGCCTGCAGCAGCATGCGTGTGCTGGAACGCTGGCCGGAAAGTCTGCCAGAGCAGCACCACTTCCTGAGCTACTACCGCGAAGACGCCGACAATCAGCTGGTCCAGACCGATGTCCAATACCTGACCTGGGTGCTGCGTTTCTATGAGGGCTGGGAGCTCATGCCGACGGGGTGGCAGAACATCGAAGAGAACATGCTTTTTGATCTCACCGAGCAGGAACACCTCCTTGTAAGGGGGCAGATGGCGGAGCTGGGCGCATTGATCTCGGCCGAGTGGGCCAAAGACAACAGCGCGCGGTTAATCGATTCGGCTATGTTGAGTCTGTGGGGATCGGTGATGCAGGCTGATTTCGCTTCGCAGGCTCGCATCGCCGCGCTGACGCAGATAGACGCCGATGTACGCGCGCTGCTGGAGGGCGAACTGGTACCACTGACTATCAATGAGCAGCGTTACGTCGACACGCTGGGCGTCCTACTGGAGCCATGATCCGCTGCTGAGCAGGCCATTGCCTAAAAGCTCACGCATCAGGCGCACGGCGTCGCGATCGTTCTCCACATAAGCGGCCTTGAGATATTCGTCGACGTCGATGCCACCGCGTTCATTGCCTTTTCCGTTCGCAGAGTCGCGGCGATACAGAAAGCGCACAAACAGTTGCTCCTGCGCCGGTTCCTCAATGCGGGTGATGCTCTCGGCAAACAGAGGTTGATCCGACCCTGCCGTACGGGTGCGAATCTCGCGCCCCGGCACCAGAAACACCTCGTCCCTCAACTCCATATTGCCGAACTGCAGATAGCGCACGAACCCCGCCGTGGAAATGTTTTCCAGACGAGTGTTGAGTGCCGGATTGAAATGACCCGGATGCCGGGCGCGGAACAGCAGGCACTCCCACAGCTGCTGTCGGCTGAGAAAGGGAATCAGTGGCTGGTCCGGATCATTGATCTGGATAATGTGTTCGAATTCGAGCAGTTTCATGGCGTGCGAGTCTAGTCTGCGTTCAGCCGTCGGTAAAGACCGGCATGGCGCCCATCTCCCAGAGGATGACCGTGGTGCCGAGCAGGGCCACCATCAACACCAGCCCCACCGCCACCGTCGCACTGGCAAACAGGAAGCCGCGCTCCTTCGGCATGTCGTAGACAATCGGAATGCCGATGTACAGCAGGTACAACGTATACGCTGCCGCTACCGTGCCGAGCACCATGTCCAGCCACAGCACCGGGTAAAGCCCGGTGAGCCCGGTCAGAAACATCGGTGCGCACATATAGGCCGCCACGCCGATACCGTGGGCGACGTCGTCGTTGCGGGCATCATAGGTCCTGGCCATCCAGTGAATCATGCAGCCCAGGAAGGCGATGCTGAGCAGAATGGCGAAATAGAACAGACTCATGATCAGAGCTGCAGACTCCGGTGTCAGCAGAATGACCCGGCCGCCGATCTCCCAGCCGATCTGGCTCGCGCCGTACCACCATGCCAGCGGTGGCAGGAAGGCCATCCACACCAGATAGCGCAGATAGTGGCCGGCTATCGAATCATTGCGGTCGCGAATACTGGCCCATTCCTGCGCGGGGTTGCTGAACATGCCGATCAAGTGCTTCATTGTTGTCTCTCCTTTTTTCTGCTTGTTGTTCTTGAAAACCCGGTCTTGTGATTGTTATTACCGCGCCACACCGTTGCTGCTCATGGTATGAGCGTCGTGGCCATGCCATAAACGCCGTACAGAATCAGCCCTGTTCCTGCAGCTTTGCGCCAGAGCGGCTGACGCAGCAAAGGCGCGGCGGCCAGCACGACGCCGCCGCTGCCCAGCACGAAGGGCAGCGTGCCGAGGCCGAAGCTGAGCATGATCGCAGCGCCCGCCGCGGCATTGCCTGCACTGAGCGCCAGCGCCAGCATGCTGTAAACGATGCCGCAGGGCAGAAGTCCCCACAGCAGGCCGGCGGCAAGCTTGTTGCCAGTGCTGCCCAGCTGCAACCCCCGCAGCAGGCGCAGAACCGGTTGCCAGAGGCGCCCGCCCAGGGCTTCAAGGCGGCGTATTCCCAGCCACCAGCCGGTCATGTAGAGACCGAGCCCGATCATCAGCAGCCCCGCGAGCAAGTGCAGCGCAATGCCAACAGCCGTGCCTGCAGTACTCAGCAGTGCCCCGGTCAGGCCAGCCAGCGCCCCGAGCATCCCATAGCCGAGCAACTTGCCGGTGCCGAAACACAAGGCGCTGACGATGGGTGTCGGGCGCCGCGCCGCCCGCTCATCCGCCGCGTTGCTGCCCAGCAGTAGCGCCGACGCCACGCCTCCGCACATCGCCAGACAGTGCGGGGCGCTGAACAGCCCGAGCAGGAAGGCGGCCAGCAGGTCCATCAGTGCGCCCTGCCGACGGGCTCGGCTTCGACCTGTGGTGCCCGCGCTGCAAGCCCTTCTGGCGTGTCCTCTTGGTGGTTCTGTTGGCGGTCCTCTTGTTGGTCCTCTTGCTGTTCTTTTTGCGCCTCCTGTTTGTGCACCTCCTCGGCGTTGTCGAACAGGATGGACCAGGCCTGCCGATCGATGTCCTCGAACTTTCCGTTGCGGGCGGACCACACGAACGCCCACAGTGACAGCGCGACCAGAGCAAGGGTGACGGGGATCAATATCAGGAAGGTCTCCATGGCTCAGCCCTCCATCCGGCGCAAACGCCAGGCATTGAGGACCACCAGCAACGACGACAGGCTCATTCCCAAGGCGGCAAGCCAGGGTGGCAGCAGTCCTAGCAGAGCAACTGGAATCACACTCAGATTGTAGGCCAGAGACCAGCCGACGTTCTGGCGGATGATGCGGCGCGTGCGTCTGGCGAAGCGCAACACGTCCGGCACCAGGCTGAGGTTCGGGTTGAGCAGGGTCGCATCGGCACTGTTCTGCACCAGCACGTCACGCGGCGAGATGGCGATGGAGGTATCTGCGGCCGCCATGGCGCCAGCGTCATTGACACCGTCTCCGATCATCATCACGCGCTGTGTGCCTGCACTTGTACCGTTCTTGAGAGCTCCGGCGCGCAACGCCCGCACGGCGGCAATCTTCTGTTCGGGAGTCTGGCCGGTGCGACATTGGTCGACCCCCAGTGACTCGGCCAGACGTCGACCTGCGGCTGACGAGTCGCCGCTGAAGATGGCTGTGGTGATGCCTTGTTTCCGGAGAGTGCTGACCGTCCGGGAAGCGTCAGCACGCAGGACATCCTGCAACCGGAACCAGGCCAGGGGTGTCTCGGCAGTCAGCAGCACCCACAAGCCGTCGTCCTGCGCAGGTGGGGAAAGTGAGGCCAGGGTGGAAAGTGCGGAGAGTGGGGAGCGCGCGGCCCCGGAGCTGTCGAGGCCGGGCCATGCGTAAGCGGCCAGACCGAGGCGATAGTGAACGCCTGCTACCACGCCCTCGACCCCCTGGCCTGGCACCGTGACCATGGCGCTGGCAGTCAGCGCGGTGTCGGT
>CAIRBI010000338.1 GCA_903876785.1 uncultured Gammaproteobacteria bacterium | reverse complement strand
CCTCTTCGATGATCTCGCTCTGCGGACCACGGAAATGCTCATAGCCGAAGGTGTCTTTGAGGATCTGTTCGGGGGTGAATTTCATCGGCGGCGATTATGACAGGTTTCAACGGGGAAAGTGCCTTGCAAAACAGTCTAGCCTACAATGCAAATTTAGCAGGGATAAAAGTGGGAGCGTACCCAAAGGGCATAAAGGCCCACCCGCGATCAAGCCACCATTCGCACCACTCAAACTTGCCGACGGCGGCCCCAACCAAAACGAAAAACCATGACTCCCCACTTCTCACACCTCTTGCGCACCTCGATCGGGATCTCGGCGATACTGGCAAGCCAGCTGTCTACCCCTCAACAAATTGCTCCTCAGACGCAGTTTCAACCGGCTACTATTGCCGATATCCCGGCCATAGCCAAAGCGATGGCGCAGAATGTCACTCCCTCCGGGATGCCCAGGAGTTATGCAGAGCCCTCCAATGATTATTATCGCGAGATCTTCAAGGGCCGAGAGAACGCCCCTGCATCGGTCATTGAAAGATTGATGATCCGTTATGACCTGAATATCTATGACGGAGCTGTTTGGCAGATCGCGTTGTCGCTGCAAAAAAATCCTGCCTACCAACAATTGGTGGACGCGCAGACACAGCGCCTGTTAAGCGGAAAATCCGGCAACTTGGGTATCCTGGCCCAATCACCGACGTATACCTATAACGGGCATAGTGTGACAGGCGACGGTTCTTTTATTTTGCGTTCGATATCCGAAATGTACGGACCCATGATAGATCCTCTGACCAACAGCTCGGAGGCGCCAGCAGGATTTCCTCAAGCCGAACATGGTTTACATAAAGCCGATTTCCGGCCGGTGTTGGGAGAAAATGCGTGGGCGACCATTATCGGCCCGCTGCAGAGTGCCTACCTGAAATATGGCGCGCAAATTCCAATGGACTCACCGGAAATGCACATCGCCATCAGCAAATTAAAAACCTTCGAAGTCATGCAGGATGACTTCACCGGCGGCGTTTTGTATGCGCCCTCAGGCACTTCTGACACACAAGAAGGAGGGATATCCGCTGAAAACAATATCTCGCTTTTGGCTGCGCTGCGCATATTGCGAGAGGCGATCGGGACAAGAGAGCCGACCACGACCAGGCTCATAAATGAACTCATCACCCGCGACGCCAAAGGCCCTGGCATCGAAGATTACTTCAAAGAGCGTGTTTACAATGCTGCCCAGGGAATATTTAGCTCAGGAGGTTTTGTAAGCCGTGGTTTGGACGGCAGCCCTCATTATGTGGCTTATGAAAATCTGGCGGTGGATGTGCAAACCTGGGGCCTGACTGTGCTGGGAGCAGGTTGGGTGGATAAGCAGTTCGGTGAGGGCGCCGCTTTCAATATCTGGAACAACACGAAGGAGCGTGCGGGCGTGGTGCAAGATGGTGTGCTGCAAGGGGTCGGTTACACCGATGGCACCGGCATGCTTTCCGGCGAATGGACCCTGGGTGCTGTGCGAATGGCCAGGGAAATGGCCGAGACCTATCGCAGCAGCCATCCAGATTGGGCGCAGGAGTTGAATCGGGATGCGGATTCCATGCTGCTCGGTGTCCAGGCGCTAAAGGTCAGCAACCCCGATGGCTCGATCGGCTATTTGTACGCCAACACGGATGGCCCGACGGGATTTGGCTGGATGGCCAGACGTATCCAGCACACTGGCGCGACCAACGGCTGGATGATTCTCACACTCATGGGTTTTAATCCGTTTGTTTTGGGCGGGGGTTCTGGCGGTCGATGACAATCTACTGGGATTCTCTTGAATTCCTGTTTGTTTTGTAAGTACTCCACAGCGACAAAACCAGCATGAACACTGCCAGCGGCAAAATAATTTGATTACCAATTGCGCCGGGAGGGGTATGGGCAAATGTGACTGGCTTGATATATCCAATCAGTCCGCGCAACAAAACTTCCAAAATGAGCATCAGGTACATGAATGGCACCAGCGACCTGTACCGAAAGACAACCAGCAACTGAATCAAAGCAAAGAGCAACTGCGAACTCCCCCACAGACCAAACGCAAAGATAATTCCGTCCGCACCAGCCACCGAGAGATCCATTCCTGCGATGCTACCCGCTCCGCCATCTGGAGAGATTATATGGATGCAACTTCGCACGGTACTGACGACAGCAAAAAAGGCGAACACGTAGAATGGCAGTTTCACTCCACGGATGGTGTTATCAATTGGAGTTGGCAGGATAGTTTGAAAAATAGCTTGTGGCATCTTGTCTCTTCGAAGTCGAAGTTACTGGGCTAGGCCCAATGAACATACAGACCGGTTGTTTGACCATTCACGATTGGGCTTTGTGAGCCGAGCACCAAAGAGCGGATGTAACTAGCGCGCCGCCAACCGCTCGCGATACTGAGCCAGTGCAGCCTTCAACTTCTCGGCGTTTTGCGGCCCCATGCGCAGCAGCTGCTTCTCGACGGGCGTCATGCTTTCGATGCCGGCATCGGCATACACATACATGACTTTTGGCTTCACGAGTTGGAAAGGCCCCTCGGCAGTCTGCGCACCCACCACGTTGTCGATGGCGCGGATGAGCACTTCATCGAAACTGCGATTCGGGTAGCCGATCTCGGCGAAGGCTTCTTGAAACAGGGGGCGAAGGACGCGGTAGATTGCCAGCGCCTGCTCTGGATTGACGGCAGTGAGCGCGTCGATCAGCGGGGTGTAACGCTGATAGGAGACGGTTTGCATCTCATAGAGGTTTTCGTCGACTTCACGCACCGCCATCGGTTGCTGAAGGCGACGGACCGGATACTCCAGTTGCGGCAGTGAGCCCTGGCTGACGTTCTCGACAAACACGACAAAGCGACGGATCAACTCTTCGGAGGTCAGCAGCTCCAGCAACGTGGCGCCCGTCTCCAGCGCACCCAGGCGCGTCAGCACGAAGGCATCGCTCAGGTTGAGGGTGGGCAGCTCGACAACTTCCTCGATCACGGCTGGCGCGGCGGGCTCTTCGACAATGGTCTGCGCCACGGCAGGGGTAGAGTCGTTGACGGTGGGCAGCAAGGCGGTGGGTTCGACAGCGCGTTCTACCGGCGCGGGAGCGATGGGGACCGGCGATTCGATGGCAACCGTGCGTGTGCCCTCGGGAGTCTCGAAGGTGGCCGCCAGATAAACCAGAAACAGCAGACCGATGACGGCGATTGCAGCGATGATGACCAGACTCTTGTTTGCCATGAAAAACCCCGTGAAGAATCAGATTGTGGATGTCGCATCGGGCATATCGAACAGGCGCTGCAGGACGGTGCGACGAGCGGGCGCCATTCTTGCACAGGCCCCCGGAGGCGACAAGCCAAGGCCTGTTAAATCAGCATGTTGCCTGCTATTGCCATGATTGAAACAGAATCGTGCGACAGTGTCATGACCCAGACAGACCGGCGCCCGCTCCAAGAAGCACAGCCACTCCCAAAACAGCAAAAATCGCTGCCGCAACCATGTGCACTGTTCGCACCGGAACCTTGTCGGCAATCCGGTCGCCCAGAATAACGGCTGGCACGTTGGCTATCATCATGCCCAGGGTCGTCCCCATCACTACCGCCACCAGCGATTGATAGTGGGCCGACAGTGCCACCGTCGCAACCTGCGTCTTGTCACCCATCTCCGCGAGGAAGAACGCCACCAGCGTGGCACCGAACACGCCCATGCGCGCCAGCTTGCCATCGTCTTCATCAAACTTGTCGGGGATCAGCGTCCAGCCTGCCATCGCCAGGAAAGACAGGCCCAGAATCCAGCGCATCGTGTCCGGCGCGATAAGGGCAGTCAACCAGGCACCGATAGCACCGGCAAAACCGTGATTGAGAAGTGTCGCGACCAGAATGCCGAGGATGATTGGCACGGGGCGACGAAATTTCGCAGCGAGAATGAATGCCAGCAACTGCGTCTTGTCGCCAATCTCCGCCAGCGCCACTATTCCAGTGGAAATCAGAAACGCATCCACACAACTCTCCGATAATTGACGCAGCCAAGGCGGCTAGATGGAAGGGCGGCGATTATAGGCAACCGCACCTGCGGGGTCAATCTGCAACCGCACTACCAAAGCATGTCACTGCGCCGGAAGGCGCGATTGACCGTGCTGTAGAGCGTCATCAATTCATCCAGACGTTGTTGTGCCGGAGCGCCATCCGCAGCCTGCAAGGCTGGCTCCGTCGCCAGCAGCGAGCGCATTTCGTCCACACTACCCTCAAGCGCCACCATTGCCGACTTGACGCGGTTGCGGTACAGATCGCGCTGCATCTCCATTTCGCGGTACTGCGGATTCTCACGACGCACAGTGGCGCATGACCGGGCGACCTGGCCATTGGCCCCTACAACATCGGTACAGACATATTCTGAAATATAGCGCTCGACAGAGCGTCCCATATTCATAGGCAGCGTGCGCAACGAGTACTCCGCAAGATTGTATTCCGCCAGAGCCTTGCCGTAGAGCAACGCAAAGCGGGTCTGTTTTGACATGGCCGGATCTGCATCGCTCTGCCCCTGCGGTCTCGGGTCTGGCATCTCACTGCCCTCAGGACTCAGCAGCGCCAAACGATAAACCTCGCGCAGGTTCTCGACCTCCCTGATGTTGCCCAGCGCGGAATTGCCGAGCAGATTGCCACGCAGGGCCTGCATCTTCCATTCGCCCAGCGCCACTGCAGCATCCGCGTAAGCCTGAGTACCATTTGCGTGCAGGCGGGTATTCAAGTAATAGGAAAGATGCTCGCGGTCATCTGCCAGCTGCCAGGCGCCTGCCGCCTTATGTGCGTCTATCAACTCCTCCAGCACCGGCAATTGCTGCGGGCTTAACAGACCACCGCTGATGCGTGTGATATTGAGTGCGCGCTCAAACACCTCTGCCGCAGACTGATGTTGCGAGATCTGCGTGTAATAACGCCCCATGTCCAGCAGCGCCTCGATCAGACTGCCGTCGTAAGGCCCCTCCTCACTTTCCAGCAGCGCCAGATTTTCCTCGAAACGGGTCAGCTGCTGACTGATTTCCAGTGCGGTCTGCTCGTCCATCACCGGGGCGGAGCCGTCCCCCGCAGCGCTGTCAGGTGTTTGCTGTGAGCTATCATAAATGACATCGTCAAAGATGGTGGCGCCGTCAATGATCACTGCAGCGCCGACGGTGGAGTCACCAGACTGGTCAGCACCGTCGGCAGCCCATAATAGGGAACTTATCAAGGCCATAGTCACAAGCATGCCAATGCGCAGTCCATGGCGCCAGGCAGCGGACTTCTTGAAGAAATACAATTTGAGCACTTGCAGACCCATCACTTTCTCACCCGGCATCAGGACAAATGCGGGCCATGCCAATGAGATTGACTCACTTCATGCCCGCAGGTCACACTACGGGGCACCCCCTGTACCAGACCTGAACAATCAAAACATTAACCGGGGGACTTACGCAAGGAGACCCAGCATGAACAAGATCACCCTGACAGCCTCGGCGCTAGCTCTGGCCTGTTTCACCAGCGTCATTGGCGCGCAAAACAACAGCATGAGCTTCTTTATTACCAGCGCTGGCTCCGGCAATGGCGCCAACCTCGGCGGCCTGAACGGCGCAGATGCCCACTGTGCTGCGCTCGCGACAGCGGTCGGCGCCGGTGGCAAAACCTGGCAAGCCTATCTGAGCACGCAGGGCGCAGGCGGTGTGAATGCACGTGATCGCATTGGAACTGGTCCCTGGTTCAACGCCAAAGGTGTCCAGATCGCTGCCAACGTGGCCGAGCTGCACAGTGAAGCTGCCCTGACCGGCAAGGAAAATTCACTGACCGAGGCCGGCAATACTGTCAATGGCCGGGGTGACGAACCGAATCAGCATGACATCCTGACTGGTTCGCAGGCCGACGGCACAGCCTTCACGGATGGCGCCGACCACACCTGTAACAACTGGACAAGCAGCAGTGAAGGCGCTGCCGCAGTGGGCCACTTTGACCGTCAGGGCGGGGGAGCCAATCCGACCTCCTGGAACAGCGCGCACGCCTCGCGCAGCTGCAGTCAGGAAGACCTGATCGCCACCGGCGGCAACGGTTACTTCTACTGCTTCGCCACCAACTGATAGACACCTGGGCCACCGCGGGCAACCTGCCCCGGTGGCCTGGTTGCAAGAGCAACCACCCGCAGAGCTGATCGACCATGGATTTCAAGGATTATTACAAGACTCTGGACGTCGCCACCGACGCCGATCTCAAGACCATCAAGACCGCGTATCGCCGTCTGGCTCGCAAATATCACCCGGATGTCAGCTCCGAACACGACGCCGAGAAGCAATTCAAAGAAGTCTCGGAGGCCTATGAAGTGCTCTCCGACGACAAGAAGCGCGCCGAATATGACGAGTTGCGCAAGT